>DASSED010000129.1:0-2466 GCA_035695405.1 Gemmatimonadales bacterium | reverse complement strand
CGCGGGCGTAAGGGGCGACGGTCCAGTAGAACGGGTTCCTCTCCCTGCCTCAGGTTCACCCGGATGGATGCACCGACCGCCTGACTAAATGCGGCGACCGCCCTACCAAATGCAGCGTCCGCCTCACCTGGCGTAGCCTTGGAGCGTGAGACGCTCGAGTCCCCTGCTCAGCGCGAGCCGAAATCCCCCAAAAACAACGAACTGCCTCAGGAGCCCTGAACGACACGCAAATCCGAGCACCTATTCGTGATCCCGTCCTCGATACCGCGTGCTCTTCAAAGTACCGATTGACGCCACTAGGACTTGGAAGGGGAAGGCTATCGGGTGAGGGCAGGGAGCCAGACGGGCTATGAAGATAGTGCGCCGCGTAGGAATCGAACCTACAACCTAGTGATTAAGAGTCACTTGCTCTGCCAATTGAGCTAGCGGCGCCGGTATTGCCGAGGGGCAGGAATTTAAGCGGCCCCCATAGCGAGCGCCACCTCGTTTCCCTCCTGTACATCACAGGCTTGATAAGCGCTTGACCGAACTCCCCCATCCTGGCCCCTACGAATCAGGGGGTACCTGATCATCTGGGACATCGAAAGGGGAGTTATGGGTACATCGATCGCGATCAGAGAGCTCATGAGGGGTTCGTCCGCTCCTCAGGCTCTACGGACAGGATTGCTGGCTTTCGGATTGATCATTCAAGCCTGTTCCGAACAGCAGGACAGCCCGCTGGCGCTGGATTCAACTCCAGCCGATTCCAGCGGCGTACGTAGCGTCAGTCAGGCTGAAAAGGAGCGGAATGCAGTAGACCTTGGATCGCCCTCGCTCTTGAACCGGGCTCTGTTCAGCGCCAGCTCGGTCACGGCGTTCGGCGCCACTTCGACTTCCATTCCGTTCGATCCCGAGCCGGGCCCGTTTGCGCACCAGCTGTCGCCGTGTGACGACTGCGTCCAAAGCGGTTTGCCGATCGGCTTTACCTTCAGCTTCTTCGGGAACCGGTACACCACCTTCGCCGCTTCCAGCAACGGCTTCATTGGGTTCGGCCCCGAGTTGCAGGAGGGGTGCTGCACTGGTCGGCAGATTCCATCGGCCGATTTCAACAACAACCTGATCGCTGCGGCCTGGACCGACCTCTTCCCGCCCGGCGGTGGGGGCGTGTTCTACGAGACCCGCGGCAGGGCGCCCAATCGGTACTTGATCGTGGCCTACCAGAGCCTGCCCTGGTATCCGGAGTTCGGCACCAACCGGGTGACGACCCAGATCATCCTCTATGAGGGGACCAACCTCATCGAGATCCATACAGCCAATCAATCGGCGGGGCACATTTACACTCAGGGCGTCGAAGATGCCACCGGAACCGAGGCCCTGTTCCTACCTGGCCGGGTGGCGGGAAACTATGGCCTGACCAACGATGCCGTCCGGTGGAATCTGGGGAACTTCTGGAGCACCATCGCTTCCCTGCCCTCTCCCCGTAGAGCATTTGCCCTGAGCCCGGCCAACGGCCTGCTCTTTGCCATCGGTGGTCTCAATAGCGCCGGCAGCGCTCTGACCAGTGTGATCGCGTACAATCCAACCACCAACGCATGGACCACGAAAGCAGCGGTCCCCGCAGCTCGCCGGACCGGGAATGGTGCCGCGTCCATCAACAACATCATCTATCTGGCCGGCGGCTCCAACTCGGCCGGAGCGCTCACCCGATCGCTCTACGCCTACAACGCCACCACCAATACGTGGGCGACCAAAGCCAACCTCCCGGTGGTGAGTGGCTGCGGTGGCTCCGCCAATCTCGGTGGAAAGCTGTATGTCTTCACCGGGTGCACCCTCTCGAGCAGCGGGCAACAAATCCCCGCCGGGCTGCTGCACCGCTATGACCCGAATACCAACACCTGGACCACGCTGCGCTCCGCGCCCGCGGTGCACTTTCAGCCGGCGCTGGGGGTCATCAGCGGCAAGCTGTATGTCGCGGGTGGTAACAATGTGGCAAGCGCTGCCACGGGCCGCCTGGACGTCTATGATCCGGCGACGAATACCTGGTCGACCCGGGCATCGATGCCCACGGCACGAGTGGCGATGAGTGCGGCGGTGATTGGGGGAAGGCTCTACGTCATGGGGGGACGCAACGGCCAGACCTACTCGGGCCGGGTCGAAGCCTACGATCCAGTCACTGACTCGTGGACCGTTCGATCCGAGATGCCCACCGCCCGAGCGGCATTCGGTCTCGCAATGACAGCTCAGCGGGTCTACGTGTTCGGAGGCAACAGCGGAGCCGGCGTGCTCGCAGCCGGGGAGAGGTATACTCCATAGAGGAAACTCCCGGGAGGCCCCTCCGCATTACCTGAAAGAAAGAGCCGGCAATTCTCTGGAATTGCCGGCTCGCTGTTTCTTGTGTCTCACTCGTTCCGACCAGCGAACCGAAGCACTGGCATAGCCCCAACGGGAATCGAACCCGTCTTTCGACCTTGAAAGGGTCGCGTCCTA
>DASSED010000128.1:0-3994 GCA_035695405.1 Gemmatimonadales bacterium | reverse complement strand
AAACGACATCGAGAGAGATCGCACCAGCTTTTTTCGCAGTGCAAGCTCTGGCATACCTGATGCATCGCTCTATTCTCACGACCGGCACGCCGCCGGGGTGCGCGACGGTCCTCTCGATCATCAATATCATCGCCAGACCGGGAATGCCCGGCCGTTCTCCGGCCAATGCCAAGGAGTACAGTCATGGATGGGCAGTCACGTAGGAAAATCGACATGGGCATGCGGGCGTTGGAGTTCAGTCGCGCGCATCCCGACTCCGAGCCCGGCGCCCCGAATGTGGTCGCCAGGCTGGAGCAGCTGGTCACCCGGGCGAACGCCGCCGCCACGGCGCAGCGGGACGGGTTGATCCAGGTCCACGCGGCGAGCGTTCGCCGGAAACAACTCCGGCGGGAGATGCTGGCCGGCCCGATCGCGCACTTGGCCCAAGTGGGACGGGCGGCTGCGCGAGAGCAGCACGAGTTGGGAAACGCGTTCCGGTTCAAACCGGGTGCGGACACCATCCTCGCGTTCCGGACCGCGGCCCGGAGCATGGCCGGCGCGGCGCAAGAGCACCGGGAGGTGCTGCTCAAGTACGGCCTCTCCCAGTCGGTGCTCGACGAGTTCATCCAGCAGCTCGACGAGCTGGATGCCACGATCGCCCTGGGATACGAGGGGCGGGCGGGGCATGTCGGAGCCAGCCGGGAGCTGCGGGATGTCTCGTCGCAAATCGTGGGGTCGGTGCGGGTGATGCACGGCCGGAACCGGCAGCGGTTCGCCGAGGATGGCCAGCTGTTCGGCTCCTGGCTCAACGTGAGCCGGGTGTCGAGGACCCCACGGCCGGACACCAAGCCGGAGGACGAGAGGCCGGGAGGCGGGGAGGTGAGGCCCGCAGCGTGAGGCGGGCGTGGTCAGGTGGGCTCGAGATATGAAACGCCGCCGATAGTCCGGACTGTCGGCGGCGTTCTTATTAAGAGAACGTCAAGCGGCCACCAGCTCCAGGATCGAATACGGGCTCTTGGTTCCCACGACCTGTTGCAACCGCAGGTCGCATCGTGCGGCCAGGTCGGCATACTCCTCCTCAGTGCGTTCCTTGCCGCCGGGGAGCGCCATCATGGCGATGTCGAGTTCCTTGGAGAGGTGCGGCTCTGGCGTGGGCGGGACGACGGTCTCGATAACCAACACCCGCGCGGGTTGCGGCATATCACGCCGGACGGCGGACAGGATCTGAATGGCTTCGGCATCGGCCCAGTCGTGGATGATATTCATGAGCAGGTATCCATCCGCCTCCGGCATGCGGTCGGTAAAGAAGTTGCCCCCGACCACGGAGAGCTTCTCGCCTGGATCGGGCGAGATCTCAGCTACCACGTGCGGCTGATCGAACAGGATCCCCTGCGTGTCGGGAGAGTCCTTGAGAATGGCACGCAGCAAGTGACCGCGTCCGCCAGCGATGTCCGCGATGGTCGCGAATTGCGAAAAGTCGTACGCCGGTAGAATGGCGACGATATCGCGGTGGGCCTTCGATGTCATCGCCGCGTCGAAGATGCGACTCTCGTCCGGGTGGTTGGCCAGATAAGCGAAGACTCCGCCTGGGTGCCCCTTCGCAAACGCCGGTTCGCCCGTGCGCAGCGAGTGGTCCAGGTCTTCAAAGGCTCTCCAGAAGACCGGCAAACCGATCATGCGCACGTAATCCCGGAGAGAACCGGGGTCGTCGGAGCGCAGGAAGCGTGATGCTTCGGTATGACGCCATGCTCCCTCGTTCCATTCGAAGACTCCGACTGAGGCCAGCAGCCGCAGTACGCGGTAGAGGGGCCCCGCGCTGGCGCCGGTGGCATGGGCCAGAAATTCGGTGGTTTGCGGCTCCTCGCCCAGATGATCGGCCACCCCCAATTCCGCCACGGTATGGAGGCAGCGCGATGTCCAGAATGCGTTGGTGAGCTGGAGGAGTTGAATGTTGGCCGCGCTGGGCGGCGTGGCGGCCTTGTGCGGTGCGGAGATGGAGCTCATAGAGGTTCTCCGGGAGAGGCTATTCACTCACTATTCGGAGCTGCCTGGAACCGGCAGGTCGGAATTGAAGCTGCCAGCGACTATGGTCCACTTGCCGTCGGCGGCCCGATGGAAAACGACGAGCTGCTTGCCGTGATCGGGAGGCAAATCCCTCAGCGTGAGAGTGTAGCCGCTTGCTCCCCAGGCGAGATTGCCCTCGCCATGGACCTCGACGTCGAAAAACTCCAGATTCTCGACCGCCGGGAATGCCTCACCCCACTGCACCAGCTTGGAGCGACCTCGAATTGCCGGAGCGTGGGGCGGCTGCAGAAGCCCATTCTCCTCATACATCGCGGCCCAGCTGGTCCAGTCGCCGGCCTTGACGAACCCAATGCAGTCATCGAAGAACTGCCGAAGCGTGGTCTGATCCTTCTCGGTCAACGGCATTTCGGTGAGCGTCGGCATGATCCCCCCTTATTGAGCGATATAATTCGATTCGACTCTGCCTCAGTAGGGCGATACTCGGCTGTGGTCGACTTGCATCGGTGAGTTGTCACCGTCTTCCGCCGGCTCGCGCGACCTGAGCCAGCCACACGTCGCCTTTGAATTCATTGATTACGAAGGCGACGTGTTGCCCATCGAGAGAAATCGAGAAGCTCTGGACCGCGCGGGGAATCGTGCCGAGGCGTTCCACGCGGGCCGGGCCACGGATCCGATACAAGGTTGAGGTTGTTTCGGTCTCCTGACTGGACAGCAGGAGTGAACCGTCGGCCAGCCAGGAGACTCGCGGCCATTCCAAGCCGCTTTCCGGGGTGGCGCTGGCAGCTGCGGTCTTGAATTTGGCCCAACGAGCAGCAGGTCCGTTCGGAAAGACCGTTACGTCAAGAAAGGCCGAGTCCTGAGCAGGGTTAATGGCAAGAGTGGCGAGCCAGGGACGGCCGTTGGCGGCTGCGATGTCATACACAAGCAATTTGTTCTCGAGCCTCGGATCTCGAGGCGCCGATTGCCCCGACGGCCATACCCGGATTCGATCAGAGGACGGGGTCTCAGAGGACGGAATCCAGGCCCAGCCACCCGTCAGCGGGGTATAGGCCGTGACGCTGGAATCCCGGGTAGAGACGACACTCTGGCGGATGCCGGTCGACGCATCCACCGTGACGAACTGGACCTGGCCGGCGGCGCTTTCGGCGTAGGTAAAGCCGCGACCATCCAGGGTCCATCCAGCCAGCGTGGTCGGCCCTGAAGAAAGGAGTGTCCCCAGAGGCCGATGGACCACCTCGGTCCTGCCAGCAAGGGACATTATGGCTAGCGCTCTTCGCTCCCTGCCCTGGACGGCAACATTCCGAACCACGAGCACTCTGCTGCCGTCTGGGGACACCCTGCCCCAGATGTAGGAGGTGGCCGATTCGATTCGGCGCTCTGGAAGGAAGCGTCCCTTGAGCGCCTCAGAGATCTGGGGCGCCCAGAGATCATATTGAGCAGTGCCGTCCACGTACGCGATCGTGGTGCCATCTGCCGAGACGTCGAAACCAGTCGTGGCGGTAACAATGAGGGTGTCCGCGCCACCCCTGTATCTGCCGTTCGGTTCATCGAAGGGTATTCGAATGATGGGGAACTCATCGGCCCACAGCTGCATCCAAAGAGCATCGGACCGCATGACCGACCAGGTTCCGGCGTCTTGCGGCACTCGAAATGCATCGCGCTGGCGACCCCTTCGGTCCAGAACCCGGTAGACATGCGGACTGAAGGTTTCCACGATGATCCATTGTCCACCTGGTGGAAGGTACCCCTCACACACAATGCCGGGTTTGTCGAGATGGATCCGGGTGCTATCCCTCCGTTCACCAGTCAGTGTGGCCACTGACATCCAGCCGACCGTGTCAGGCCGACTCGACTGAATCGCGAGCACCAAGGAATCACTGCCCGGGTGGAAGGTGGCCGAGCAGTATTGGTCTGCCACGAGCTGAGGGCTGCCCCCTATCGTCGGGACTACATAAACGCCCCATTTGCCGCCGATCTCTCCCCGGAACAG
>DASSED010000127.1:0-3859 GCA_035695405.1 Gemmatimonadales bacterium | reverse complement strand
TCGCGATGGACGAGGGGCTGCGGTTTGCCATCCGCGAGGGCGGGCGGACGGTGGGTGCCGGGGTCGTCACCAAGATTCTGAAGTAGTCGGGAGCGCGGAGTCAGGAGTCGGGACCTCACCCACTCCCTGACTCCAGACTCCAGACTCCTGACTGTGAGGAGAAATGGCGCAGAAGATCCGAATCAGACTAAAAGCCTTCGACCACGTGGTCCTGGACCAGGCCGCGGCTGATATCGTGCGCACCGCCGAGAAAACCGGCGCACAGGTGTCCGGACCAATTCCGCTGCCGGTTAAGACGGAGCGCTGGACCGTGCTGCGCAGCCCCCACGTGGACAAGAAGAGCCGGGAGCAGTTCGAGCTCCGGACTCACAAACGACTCATGGACATCAACGACTCCCGTCCCCAGACGATGGACGCGCTCACCAAGCTCGATCTGCCGGCCGGAGTGGACGTCGAGATCAAGGTCGAGTAGCCGATGAGCATGGGACTGATTGGACGCAAGCTCGGGATGACCCGAGTGTTTACCGATGACGGCACCGTGGAACCGGTCACAGTCATCGAGGCCGGCCCGTGCCGGGTCGTGCAGGTTCGCGAGCGTGGGGTGCAGCTGGGTTTCGGCGCCCGCCGTGCCGCCCGCACCACCAAGGCGGAGCTGGGTCACGCCAAGAAGGCCGGGCTCGAAACCGCACCGCAGGTGCTCCGGGTCTTCACGGTCAACGGGGATGCGCCCGCAGCCGGGGCCGAGGTCAAAGTAGACATCTTCGCTCCGGGTGAGCTGGTGAAGGTGACCGGCACAACCAAAGGTCGGGGATTCCAGGGCGTGGTGCACCGCCATGGCTTCGGCGGTGGCCCGGCTACCCACGGGAACACCCGGCACCGGAAACCCGGATCCATCAGCCCCGGTACCGATCCATCCCGGGTCATCAAAGGCAAGCGAATGCCGGGTCATATGGGTGCCGAGCGCCACACCGAGTTGGGCCTTCGCGTGGTGAAGGTCGATCTGGAGCGCAATCTCCTGTTCGTTCGCGGCGCGGTTCCCGGGTCGAAGAATGGGATCGTGACGGTCGCCAAGCAGGGAGGGCCCAGCCGCCATGATTGAGGCTCCTCATTACAGCTCGGCGGGAGCCAAGCGCACGTCCAACTTCGCACTGCCTGCCGACTACTTCGACGGGACCGTCAACGAGTCGGCGCTGCACCAGGCTGTGAAGGTGTACCTGAACAATCAGCGCCAGGGCACCCATATGACCAAGAGCCGGAGCTTCGTCTCCGGCGGTAACCAGAAGCCCTGGAAACAGAAGGGCACCGGCCGGGCGCGCCAGGGCTCGATCCGGGCGCCTCATTGGCGAGGCGGTGGCATCGTCTTCGGACCGACGCCGCGCGACTACCGAACCGACATTCCGAGAAAGGTGCGTCAGCTCGCTCGGAAAAGCGCGTTGAACGCGCGGGCCCGGGAAGGGGCGGTGCACGTGGTGGAACGGTTGGCTTTCCGTGCTCCTAAGACGGCCCAGCTGGTCGAGCTGCTCGAGAGTCTGGCCCTTGGCGGCCGGAAAGCGCTGGTCCTGACGGCCGGCCACAACCCGAACGCCTACCTGAGCGGTAGGAACCTTCCGACTGTCGAGGTAATGTCGTACCCCCAAGCCTCGGCGTATGACATTCTGTGGTCGGAAGTGGTTGTGGTGGAGGAGGGGGCACTGACCGGGGTCATGCCCGAGCCGCTTCCGGAGGAAACCGAAGCCGAGCGGGCGGAAAGACTGGCAGGGAAGCGGAGTGGCGGGGCCAGAACTGAAGCCGCTGGTCCCAAGAAGAAGGCCGCCAAGGCAAAGCCGGCGGCGAAGGCCAAGACCACGAAAAAGGCCACTGCAAAAAAGAGCGCCAAGGCAGCCAAGAAGGCTGCTCCCAAGAAGAAGGGGTCGAAGTAAATGCCTACGCTGCATCAGGTCGTGGTCCGGCCGGTGGTCACCGAGAAGAGCTCGGCGGCTTACCAGAACCGGAAGGAGTACACCTTCGAGGTGCACCCGGAAGCCAACAAGTATCAGATCCGGGACGCGTTGCAAAAGCTGTTCGGGGTGACGGTCACCGACGTGCGGACCATGCAGATGCGGCGCCATGAGATAACCCGGGGGCGGACCCGGGGGACCACGGCCCGGTGGAAGAAGGCCATCGTCACGCTGAAGGACGGCGATACCATCGCCGTGTTCGAGGGTTGAGATGAGCATCAAACAATTTCGTCCCATGACGGCGGGCACCCGATTCCGATCGGTGTCCGGTTTCGATGAGGTCACCCGATCCACTCCGGAGAAGTCCCTGCTCGAGACTCGCAAGGCTTCCGGCGGCCGCAACAACCTGGGTCATCTCACCAGCCGTCACCGGGGTGGAGGCCACAAGCGGCAGTACCGGAAGATCGACTTCAAGCGAAACAAATTCGGGATTCCGGGCCGGGTCGCGGAGATCGAGTACGACCCGAATCGAAGCGCCCGCATCGCTCTGATCGTTTATGCCGATGGTGAGAAGCGCTACATCCTCCATCCTAAAGGGCTGGCGCAGGGCGACACCGTCGTATCCGGACCGGGCGCAGACACCCGAACCGGCAACGCCGTTCCATTGGGCGAGATCCCTTTGGGCACCAACGTGCACAACGTCGAGCTCAAGATCGGCAAAGGCGGCCAGCTGGCCCGGAGCGCGGGCTCCAGCGCCCAGGTGGTGGCGAAGGAGGGCGACTATGTCACCCTACGATTGCGCTCCTCGGAAATGCGGCTGGTGCACGGCCGGTGTCTGGCGACGGTGGGCGAGGTGGGAAATGCGGAGCATGAGCTGCTCTCGGTCGGCAAGGCCGGGAAGAGCCGCTGGTTGGGTAAGCGGCCCAAGGTGCGCGGCGTGGCAATGAACCCAGTGGATCATCCGCTCGGCGGAGGGGAAGGCAAGAGCTCGGGCGGACGTCCTCCCACGTCACCCTGGGGCAAGGTCGAAGGACGCAAGACCCGGCACCGGAAGAAGGGTTCCAACAAGATGATCGTACGCGGACGCAAGCGGGGCAGGGCGACAACGTAGTAGAAGTCCTCAGTCGCCGGTCACCAGTCACCAGAAAACCGAGGTGGCGGACATCAGGACTGGCGACTGGCGACTGACGACTGACGACTCGGAGAAGACATGGCACGCAGTGTAAAGAAGGGCCCCTTCGTTCAGGAATCATTGATGACCAAGGTTCAGGTCCTCAACAGCAAGAACGAGAAGCGGGTGGTGAAGACCTGGAGTCGGGCGAGCACCATTCTGCCCGAGTTCGTGGGCCACACCTTCGCGGTGCACAACGGCAACAAGTTCGTTCCGGTGTACGTCACCGAGAACATGGTGGGGCACAAGCTGGGCGAGTTTGCCCCGACCCGGCTCTTTCGGGGGCACAGCGGCAAGATCACGGCCGACAAGAAGGCCAAGCCGGAGTAATCATGAGCGGCCATGCGATTCAGCGGCTGGTGCGCCAGTCGCCCCGGAAAATGCGACTGGTCATCGATCTCATCCGGGGCAAGGATGTGAACGAGGCGTACGCCATCTTGAAATACAACAAGAAGCTCGCGGCCAAGCAGATCGCCAAGACGTTGAAGTCGGCGGTCGCCAACGCGGAGCAGAAGGCCATCAAAGAGAACGAGAGCTTTGACCCGGATTCGTTGTTCGTGAAGAAGGCGATCGTGAACGGGGGTCAGCCCTTGAAGCGGTTCACCGCCGCGGCGCAGGGCCGGGCCACCCCGATCCGGAAGCGAACGAGCCACGTGGAGATCCACGTGGACACCAAGGAGAGCGAGTAATGGGCCAGAAGACGCACCCGATCGGCCTCAGACTCGGCATCGTCCGGCAGTCCTCGTCCCGG
>DASSED010000126.1:0-19411 GCA_035695405.1 Gemmatimonadales bacterium | reverse complement strand
CTCTGCGGTCAGACACGCAATCCGTGCATCATCACCGTACTCACCGATCATCAAGAAATCGGCGTCCTGACAGATGCTCTCGTATCGAGAGCATCGAAAGTCTTCCGGAAGAAGCGCCACCTTGAACGAATGACCATATAGCTGGAGCAGTCGTTCTCGCGAGAGAGTCCCGCTGTGTACTAGGTCGCTCTTCCGGTGGAGAATGGCGTTCAGCATGTCTGGAGGGCTCGAGGCACTGTCCGAAAGGACCACGGACGGTCGATGGAAGAGGTGACAGTACCCCCCGTACAGCAACTCGAGGGTTCGTTGTTGCCGGACCACCAGCCAAACGATTTTGAGAAGGAGGAGTGGGTTTCTCGTCCTTCTTACCTCCAGCCAATGCGCCGTGATGGTGCGGCGTCTGATCATCCTCAGCTCTCGGACCAAGTACCCATGATTACCTGACTTCACGCCATACTAGCGGCCGGCATCAAGCGAAGATCAAGAAACTGACGGCTACTCACGAAGTTCTTCGTTTAGGTTGTCCTGCTGCTTTTTGCGCTCACGGCTGGCTTTTTGAAAGGTCGGAGAGGCTCAACCTCGTTCCGAACCTTGGTTTACAGACATTTCCGATAACGGCCCCCAACTTGCCTTGACCCACCGAGCCGTGTCCCTCGAAGGGACTTTCCTTGGGTTCTTGTCGTTGGAGTCGCCGTGCCCCACTCAGCTCGATGGTTCCTCGGCGCCGTGTTCGCCGGGTGTGGCGCCATCAGCGCCCATGCGCAATCTCCCCCAGCACCGGGAGCTGCGCGCACGGCGGTGGTCAGCGACACCGCGGGCCTCATCCGGACTCCGCAGAACGAGTCAGTCCAGCCGGCCGAGGACAAGAAGGATGGACCGTGGAAGTCCTTCTCCGAGGTCACTAAAGGGGCAGAGGTCCAAAGCGGGCTATTTACTCTCTACCGCAAGCGCGACAACGCATACCTCGCCGTCGCACCGCTGCAGCTGGATCAGGACTTTCTCCTGGTCACCCAACTCTCACAGGGTATCGGCGAGCTCGGTCTCGACGGTGGCGCGTCGGTCCGCTCCGACCTGGTCCGCTTCCATCGGGCGGGAGACCGCATCGAGCTCTGGGTGGTTAATCCCCATTTCGCCGCCGCACCCAACAGTCCCATGGCCCGAGCCGTCGCCTATTCCTTCGGGCATTCGGTGGCGCAGTCGTTCCCCATCGCCACGGTTCGGGATGATGGCTTGATACTGGTGGATGTCGCGCCCTTTCTCCTGTCAGACTGGGCCGACCTGGCGGCGTTCTTTCAAGGCGTGGCCACGCAGCGCAAACTTTCCGGCACCTTCTTCGTCGACCGGGACCGCTCAAGTCTGGATCGCCTCCGCCTCTTCCCTGGGAACCTTGAAGCCGAGGTCCGCCTCACCTACCAGGCCAACCGAAACCTGGGCCTCGAGACCGTCGCTGACTATCGCTGGATCCCTGTAGGCGTGCACTACTCGCTCCTTCAGCTGCCGTCTGTTCCAATGCGTCCCCGCTACGCCGACGAGCGAGTGGGTTATTTCGTATCGGCGATCAAGGACTTCTCCCGCGACACCGCCGAGAGCTTCTTCGTCCGGTTCGTGAATCGCTGGCGGCTAGAAAAGAAGAATCCCTCGGCGGCCGTGAGCGAACCGGTAAAGCCAATCATCTACTACATCGATCGCACCGTTCCCTCAGAGTGGAGGCCCTGGGTTCGCTCGGGAATACTCGAGTGGAACAGGGCCTTTGAAGAGGCTGGGTTCCGCAACGCCATTCAAGTGCTCGACGCCCCGGATGACACCCTCTGGAGCGCGGAGGACGCACGCTACTCTACCGTGCGATGGACCGCCACCAACCGCAGTGTCTACGCGGTGGGGCCCAGCAATGTCGATCCCCGCACCGGAGAAATCCTGAACGCCGATGTGCTGGTGTCCGCAGCATGGATTCAGACCTGGCGAGGGGAATCCGGTGAGTACGTGAGCCCCCAAGCAGCGGTGCGCTCCGTGTTCCTCGAAGACTCGGCGTTCGTGAGTCCCGATGGGGAGAGCCATTTGTGCGGTTTCGGTGAGGGGCTTCGCCGTGAGGGGAGCCTGAGCCGAGCGCTGCTCGCGAGCTCCGGCCGGCCCGATGCTCGGATATCGAAGCTGTATATCGGCCAGGCGTTGAAGGCGCTGATCATGCACGAGGTGGGGCATACGCTAGGCCTGCGCCACAATTTCCGCGGCTCCGCCGGTGTGAGCCAGTCAGCATTGCATGAGCCTTTGGACGCCAAAGCCAACGGCCTGGGTATATCGGTGATGGACTACAACCCACCGGCGCTCTCGTCGGACCCCCGGAAGCAAGGTGATTTCTACGCGTCTACCATCGGATCGTACGATCGGTGGGCGATCCGCTACGGCTATACCCCCTTGGGTCCGGCTGAGCCGCGCCTCAGTGTGGCCAAGGGCGCAGAGGCAGTGGCCCCGGCCTGGACCCCCGAGACAGAGGCCAAGGCGCTTCGGAGCATTGCCTCCGAGTCGGCTGATCCCTCCCACCTGTATGGAACCGACGAGGACGCTGGGTTCGGTGGGCAGGGACTCGATCCGACAGTGTCCCGCTACGACCAGACCGAAAATCCGCTCGCCTGGGCGCGTGATCGGGTGGCGCTGATCAACAGCCTGTTCGACTCTTTGGACACCAGGATGGTAGCTCCGGGCGAAGGGTATGCCCGGCTGCGCTCGGCCTTCACCGACCTGCTCACGGATCGGTGGTACGCCTTGCTGGTTACCACCAAGTACATCGGCGGAGCGACGACGGCTCGGGACCACCGGGGCGACCCCGCGGCACGGCCATCCTTCGTGACCATCCCGGCCCCGGTCCAGCGGCAGGCACTGAAGTTCATCACCGAATCCGGCTTCGGCGAACAGGCCTATCGCTTCTCGCCCCAGCTCCTGAGTCACCTTGGCCCAGATCGCTGGCGGCACTGGGGGTCCAACCCGGGGAGCGATGGACGAATCGACTTTCCGCTGCACGAGTGGGCCATCTCGCAGCAGTCCTCACTCGTGGCGCAGCTGCTCGACCCGGTCGTGCTCCAACGCATCCGAGACGCGGAGCTGCGGGCGACGCCAGCGGAGCCGACGGTCACGTTGCCAGAGCTTTTTGCGACCCTCACCACCTCCATCTGGGCTGAGATCGGCTATCCCGGGCCGAACACCAGGCTGGCCCTGCCGCGGAACGTGGTCTCGGTTCGTCGAGATCTCCAACGCATTTATCTCAACAGCCTCATTCGAATGATCGTAAACCCGCTCCCTGATACCCCCGAGGACGCGCGCACCCTGGCTCGTGCCACGTTGGCGACACTCGGCGCCGAGCTGGACCGTGCCATCGCGCGTCGCGGGATCGACCTGGACTACTACACCCGAGCCCACCTCGTCGATTCGCGCGAACGAATCCATCAGGCTCTGAGCGCCCAAATGTTTCAGAACGCAGGCTTATCGAGGTAATCCATGCTGCTGATCGCTTCTCCCGATCCCTCCCCGCTGGTTCAGACCGCCGTGTACATGGCGGGTGTGCTGGCCGGGTACATGTTGTTGCTTCGTCCTGACGAGTGGCAGCGTGCCTGGCAAACCATTCGCGATTCCTGGAGCGACCCACCCCAAGATTGACCCACGCCTCGGCGGCATGTGAGTGAGTCTCGCGTTATGATTCGTCCCCATGTGCTCCGCCCAGTCCATAGCGCTCCAAATCCGCAATCTCCGGAAGTCGTACCAGGACGTCGTCGCGGTGGACGGCTTGGACCTCGAAGTCTCCCGGGGTGAATGCTTCGGCCTGCTCGGACCCAACGGCGCCGGCAAGACGACGACGGTCGAGATCTGTGAGGGTCTCAATACCGCCGACGGTGGAGAGGTCCTGGTTCTGGGGCAGCGTTGGGGCCGCAACGATCGCGAGCTCCGGGAGCGTCTAGGCATCTCCCTCCAGGAGACTCAGTTCTCCGAAAAGCTCACGGTCCACGAGACGGTGCAGCTGTTCCGCAGCTTCTACCAGCAAGGACCGACTCCCGACGACGTCATTGCGATGGTACAGCTCCAGGAAAAGGGCCGCTCTCGGGTGGGCCAGCTCTCCGGAGGCCAGAAGCAGCGATTGGCACTAGCCTGCGCGCTGGTGGGTGATCCCGAACTGCTCTTTCTGGACGAGCCGACCACCGGACTCGACCCCCAGTCGCGGCGCCAGCTTTGGGAGCTGATCGAGCGGTTCAAGTCCGACGGCCGCGGGATTCTGCTCACTACGCATTACATGGATGAGGCCGAGCGGCTGTGCGACCGGGTCGCCATCATGGATCATGGCAAGATCATCGCGCTGGGGACCCCAGCCGAGCTGATCTCCGCCCTGAACGCCGAGCATGTGCTGGAGTTCGCGCTGGTCGAGCCTGCGACTCTCGACAGTGCGGCGCTCGGGGCCCTCGATGGCGTCTGTTCCGCGGATCGGCGAAACGGGACCTACCATGTCCAGGTGAAGGAGCTCCACCGGGTCATGCCTGCACTGCTGGGAGAGCTGCGCCGCCAGGGCGCCCAGCTCGCCGAACTCCGCACCCATTCGGCAACGTTGGAAGACGTCTTCGTCTCTCTCACCGGACGGCATCTCCGCGATGAGTGAGCCTCGCTGGAGTGCCCATCCCCTGGTTCAGCTCACCCGAGTCCGCTACCGGGAGTTCTTCCGCGAGCCGGAGGCGGTGTTCTGGGTCTTCATCTTTCCGGTATTGCTTGCGGCGGGTTTGGGCCTGGCCTTTCGGAACCAGGCCCCGGCGCGAACCGCTGTCGCTGTGGTGAGCGGGATGCCTGAGTCTTCTCGTCTGGCGGACGCCCTCCAACATGAGCGCGACATGATGGTCTCCCTGCTGAGCGATTCGGCTGCGGGCGAAGCTCTGCGGGTCGGCGAAGTAGCCCTGACGGTTGTGCCCGGGCCGAGCGGCGAGGTGGAGTACCGGTACGACCAGAGCAGGCCAGAGAGCCGGACCGCGCGCCTGCTGGTGGACGACGCCATCCAGCGGGCCGGCGGGCGAGCGAATTCGTTGCAAGTGCGTGACCAGCTGGTCCACGACCCCGGCGCCCGCTACATCGACTTTCTCATCCCGGGCTTGCTCGGCATGAACCTGATGGGGAGCGGGATCTGGGGGTTGGGATTCGCCATCGTAGATGCCCGGAAGAAGCGGTTGTTGAAGCGGCTGATCGCGACCCCGATGTCCCGAGCTCAGTATCTCAGCTCGTTCGTGCTATCCCGCCTTACCTTGCTCTGCCTGGAAGTGGTTTTGCTGCTGGGCTTCGGGGTCCTCGCCTTCGGGGTGCCGCTTCGGGGATCGCTCGTGCTGCTGGCCCTCATCTGTCTCTTGTCGTCGCTGGCGTTCTCCTCGTTAGGTCTGCTCATCTCCTCTCGGGCGCAGACGATGGAGGGTGCGTCGGGTTTGATGAATCTGGTGATGCTGCCGATGTGGATCTTTTCGGGGGTCTTCTTCTCGGCGTCGCGGTTTCCGGAGCAGATCCAGCCGTTGATCCAGGCCCTGCCGCTCACCGCAGTGATCGACGCGCTTCGAGCCAATACCCTGCGGGGGGCAGGATTGAGCGCGGTGGCTCCGGAGCTCGGGATTATTGCTGCCTGGATGGCGCTCAGCTTCCTCCTGGCCCTTAAGCTCTTCCGCTGGCGTTAGGCAGTCCGGCACGGGGCCGCAGGTTGCGCGACCACACCGGGCCACTTCCGCATGGCTGAATCCGCTTGACTTCTGCTTGATTCGTTGCGCCCATCGTCTTCGACGACTCACCGAAGCAAGGCCCGGCTTGCCGCCTCCTCAGGAGCTCCCCATAGGCCTCATCCTACAACATGTTGTCGTCGAAGGAGAAAGTACTATGGACCCGCGCTTGAAACCGATTGCCCTGACTCTCTTGGCCGGGATAATTGCCTCAACCGTACCCGGCTGCTCCCGAGATCTCCCCACTGTTCCAAACGACCAGCCCGGCGCTGGAGGTGCCGACGTCGCTCAGTCCAATAGAAATCGGCCAACCAACGACGATTTCAGTGATGCCCTGGTTATCGGCACGATCCCATTCACCCACCGGGTCAACACGAGTAATGCAACTGTCGAGCGAAGTGATCCGCTGAACGATGAGACTTGCGGCTTCGGAAGTATTGGGGGCCATACGGTGTGGTATCAGTTTACTCCCTCCCAGGACCTGCGCATCAACGTCAGCACCGTCGGCAGCGACTTCGATCCGAATGTTTTTGCCTATACCGGCTCGCGCGGCAGTCTCACCCGGGTCGCTTGTAATTTTCTTCCGGCAAGCATGACGTTCGAGGCCAAGGCCGGGCAGACTTATTTCATAATCGCTGGCTCGTCCAATGGAGACCCGGGCGGGAACCTGGTGCTCAGTGTCGACCTGAGCCTCGAAGTGAGCATAACCATCGATCCTGTCGGCACGGTGAATCCGTCGACTGGTGTGGCCACTATCAGCGGAACCGTGACCTGCTCGCGGTCCGCGTTCTTCGAGTTGGGAGGGGAGGTGCAGCAGCGGAACGCTATCGCCTCTCAGGGCTCTCTCTTTGCTTCATCAGAGTGCGACGGCGTCACTCGCTGGGAGGGGGAGGTCACGGCCGAGACCGGGAAGTTCGTGCCGGGCACGGCGCAAGTGTCGGCCGGCGCGCTCTTCACCGCAAACGCCACCACCGAGGAGCGCCATGCCGAACAGGTGAGCGCGACAGTACGTTTGACCTCCTCGAACTAGGAGGCCGGATGGCTGCACCGTCCTCCCAGCAATAGGGCAGATAGGCAGGCTCAACCATCATACAAGCAAAACGGCGCCCGGATCTGATCCGGGCGCCGTTTGCTAAACTGCTTATTCGCTTACTCCTCATCTCCAATCAACCCCGCCGCGGTGAGCTGCGGCTGAGCCACGGGAACCTCCTCGATCCGCGGTGGCGGCGGCTCGTAGCCCGCCGGCGGCTCGATGTCGATCTCGGCGTAACGATAGATACCGCTTCCTGCCGGGATCAGGTGGCCGATGATGATGTTCTCCTTGAGACCGAGGAGGTCGTCCTTGGCCCCGCGGATCGCCGCATCGGTCAGCACCCGGGTGGTCTCCTGGAACGACGCCGCCGAGATGAACGACTGGGTCGTAAGACTCGCCTTGGTGATACCCAGCAGCACCGGCTCGGCTTGCGCGGCAGTGCTCTTCCGCTTCATGACGCGCTCGTTCTCGTCACGGAACGTCAGGCGATCCACCGTCTCACCCTCGAGGAAGTCGGTATCACCCGGCTCGGTGACCCGGACCTTTTGCAGCATCTGGCGCACGATCACGCCGATATGCTTGTCACTGATCCGAACGCCCTGGAGCCGGTAGACCTCCTGCACCTCGTTGAGCAGGTATTCCTGCACCGCACGGGGACCCTTGATCAACAGGATGTCGTGCGGATTCACCGGACCTTCGGTGAGGCGATCGCCTGCCCGCACCCGGTCGCCCTCGTGAACCCGGAGGTGTTTGCCGGCCGGGACCTCATAGAGCTGTGGCTCGGCCTCCTCCGCCACGCCGGCCGGAGTCTCGGGATAGACGAAGATCTCCCGCTTACCGCGTTTGATCTCGCCGAACTTGACCACTCCATCGACCTCGGAGATCGTGGCCGGGTCCTTGGGACGCCGGGCCTCGAAGAGCTCCGCGATTCGCGGGAGACCTCCGGTAATATCCCGGGTCTTGTAGGCCTGACGCGGGATCTTGGTAACCGTGATACCCTTGGTCACCTTGACCGGGGCACTGAGAAAGACCGTCTTGTCCTTGCTCTCCTTCTTGGTCTTGCTCGGCCACGCCTCGTTGATCGGCCGCTCCTCTACGTGGAACTTGGTGCTCCACGGGTTCGCGGCATCGGGAATATCCATACCCCGAGTCACCGGATCCGTGGGAGAGCCCAGTATGACGCGGCTTCCCTCCGCCAGCGTGTACTCCTGCGGATCCTTCCGATTGCTCATGTACACCAACACGCTGGGATGGAGCTCCCGGTCCGGATCGGCCATGACTACGAGGCTCCGAAGTCCGGTGCCTTCGTCCAGCTCCTCGCGGAGCGTGACGCCCGGAACCAGGTCCTTCCACCGCAGCTCGCCGACGGCCTTGATGATGCTCGGGTCGTTGTACGGATCCCAGGTATACAAGATCGTCGCCCGGCGCTCGTTATCGCCCTTGGTGACCATCTCTCCTTCCTTGACCGCCAGGAGCGCTCCTTCGGGGACCGGGTAGCGGTTCAACACCCGCTTCGGATCCTTGGGATCGACCACCAGGAGACCTTCCTTGCTCTCATCCGAGGCAGACTCGTCCTCGCGAGTGAGTACGACCCGGATGCTGCCCTTGGTGCCGTCCTCGTACTCGACCGGCACATCGGCCCATTCCAGTCCCTCGGTGTACTTCACCTTGCCGTCGGACCGGGCCCGGCGCTCGGCCTCTTCCGCGATGCGGGAGGAGGTCCCACCGATGTGGAAGGTTCGCAGCGTGAGCTGAGTACCCGGCTCGCCGATCGACTGGGCGGCGAGAATGCCGACTGCCTCCCCCATGTCCACCATGTCCATGGTGGCCAGGTTTCGGCCGTAGCACATGCGGCAGATGCCCCGGCGGGCCTCACAGGTGAGGACCGACCGGATCTTGACCTTCTCGATCCCGGCATCGTCGATGGCGTTGGCGGTGTCCTCGTCGATCAGCTTTCCGGCCTCGACCAGGAGTTTGGGATCCCCGTCCTCGTCCAGCTCGTGGGGATCGAAGACATCTTCAGCCGCCACGTTGCCCACGATCCGCTCCCGCAGGGGCTCGATGACGTCCTCGCCTTCCTTGAGCGCCGCGATGTCCAGACCCAGAACCGTTCCGCAGTCCTCCTCGGTGACGGTGACATCCTGGGCCACATCCACCAGTCGGCGCGTCAGGTAACCGGCATCGGCGGTTTTGAGTGCCGTATCGGCCAAACCCTTCCGGGCCCCGTGCGTGGAAATGAAGTACTCCAGCACTGTGAGCCCCTCGCGGAAGTTCGACTTGATCGGGCTTTCGATGATCTCGCCAATACCTCCGGTGAGCTTCTTCTGCGGCTTGGCCATCAGGCCGCGCATCCCTGCCAGCTGCCTGATCTGGTCCCGGCTGCCCCGGCTCCCTGAATCGAACATCATGAACACCGGGTTGAACCCGCCGCGGGAGACTCGCATCGAGTTGATCATCGCCTCGGCCACGTCGTTATTGGCGTGAGTCCAGGCGTCGATCACCTTGTTGTACCGCTCGCCGAAGGTGATCTGGCCGGTGTTGTAGGCGCGCTGGAACCGCTTGACCCGCGCGTCGGCTTCGGTCAGCAAGTCGGTCTTCTCCGAGGGAATCTCCAGGTCCTCGATCCCGATGGAGACGCCTCCCATGGTGGCAAAGCGGAACCCGAAGTCCTTCAGCCGGTCGAGGAAGGTGACCGTATCGGCCAGGCCTGCCCGCCGGTAGCTCTGGAGCACAAGCTCCGAGAGATTTTTCTTCTTCATCAGCTCGTCCCGGAAGCCGAGCTCGGCGACCACCCGCCGGGGCAGGATGCTGTTGAACAGCACCCGGCCGACCGTGGTTCTCAGCCACCGTGGCGTGGCATCCTCGGACTCACGGGGCGGGATGTACCAGAAGCAGATGGCCGTGTGATAGCCCACACTCTCGTTGAGGAGCGCCATCTCCAGCTCGGCCAGACTGCCGAAATGCTTGCAGCCGCCCCACAGCCGGGCCCGGGTGTCCTCGGACTTGCCGGAACCCGCCTTGCGCAGCTCCTCCTCGAAGCCGGCCGGCAGCTTGGTGAGGAAGTAGCTCCCCAGCACCATGTCCTGCGACGGCTCGGCCACCGGCCTGCCATCTGAGGGCTTGAGCACATTGTTGGACGAGATCATCAGGAGGCGCGCCTCCAGCTGAGCCTCGAACGACAACGGCACATGGACCGCCATCTGGTCGCCGTCGAAGTCGGCGTTGAACGCCGCGCAGACCAGCGGGTGAATCCGGATGGCCTTCCCCTCGACCAGCACCGGCTCGAACGCCTGGATGCCCAGGCGGTGGAGGGTCGGCGCCCGGTTGAGCAGCACCGGGTGATCCTGGATGATCTCTTCCAGGATCTCGTACACTTCGGGACTCTCGCGTTCCACGATCTTCTTGGCCCGCTTGACCGTTTCGGCGATCCCCTTCTCCACCAGCTTGTGGATGATGAACGGCTTGAACAGCTCGACCGCCATCGCCTTGGGCAGACCGCACTGATGCAGCCGGAGCTCAGGACCGACCACGATCACCGATCGGCCCGAGTAGTCCACCCGCTTGCCGAGCAGATTCTGACGGAACCGGCCCTGCTTGCCCTTGAGCATGTCGCTCAGGCTCTTGAGCGGCCGTTTCCCGCGGCCGCGGATGGCCTTCGAGCGGCGGCCGTTGTCGAACAAGGCGTCCACCGCCTCCTGGAGCATCCGCTTCTCATTCCGGAGGATGACCTCCGGCGCCTTGTGCTGGATCAGCTTGGTGAGCCGGTTGTTCCGGTTGATCACCCGGCGATAGAGATCGTTCAGATCGGACGTGGCAAAGCGTCCCCCGTCCAGCGGCACGAGTGGCCGAAGGTCGGGCGGAATCACCGGAATCACGTCGAGAATCATCCAGGCTGGATCGTTGGCCAGATCCCCTGACTCGCCGGATGACAGAAACGCGTCTACGATCTTGAGCCGCTTGAGCATCTGCTTCTTGCGGTGCTGGCTGGTCTCGGTAGCTACGCCGGAGCGCAGCTCCTCGGCCAGACGGCGGATGTCGATCCGGCTGAGCAGCTCCCGAACCGCCGGCGCTCCGATGTCGGCCTTGAAGGCGGTATCTCCCTCCTCGCGCGCCTTCGAGCGGAGGGTGAGGTACTCCTCCTCATCCAGCAGCTGGTTTTCCTCCACATCCTGCTTGCCCGGCTCGATCACGATGTAGCTCGAGTAGTAGATCACCCGCTCGAGGTCTCGCAGCGTGATGTTGATCAGGTTGCCCATCGGGCTGGGCAGGGTCTTGAAAAACCAGATGTGCGCCACCGGCACGCTGAGCTCGATGTGGCCCATGCGTTCCCGCCGCACTTTGCTGAGGGTGACCTCCACGCCGCAGCGGTCGCAGATCACGCCGCGATAGCGGATCCGCTTGTACTTGCCGCAGTGGCACTCCCAGTCCTTGACCGGACCGAAGATCCGCTCGCAGAAGAGACCGTCCTTCTCCGGCTTGAACGAACGGTAGTTGATGGTCTCCGGCTTGGTGACCTCGCCCCACGACCACCAGGTGCGCTGCCCCTGGAGCTCCAGGCGCTCGCGCTCTTTCTGGTCGCGCGGGCCGCGGATCTCCTCCGGCGCCGCGATACGGATGCTGATGTAGTCGAAACTCGAGCTCTTGGGCTCGCGACCGCTTCGAAAATCAATCATTGATGACCTCTATTCGTCGCCGGCTTCGGTGGTACCGAGAGTGACCTTGAGACCGAGCGCCTGCAGTTCCTTCACCAAGACGTTAAACGACTCCGGAATACCGGGCTCCGGCAGATTCTGTCCCTTCACGATCGCTTCGTACACCTTGCTTCGTCCGTTCACGTCGTCTGATTTCACGGTGAGCATCTCCTGGAGGACGTGCGCCGCGCCGTAGGCCTCGAGCGCCCAGACCTCCATCTCACCGAACCGCTGACCACCGAATTGCGCCTTTCCGGCCAGCGGCTGCTGGGTGACCAGCGAGTATGGGCCGATGGATCGCGCGTGGATCTTGTCATCCACCAGGTGGCTGAGCTTGAGCATGTAAATCGAGCCGACCGTCACCTCACCCTCGAAGGGGTGTCCGGTGCGGCCGTCCCGGAGTTGCGCCTTGCCTGCCGGTGTAAGACCTGCGGCCCGGAGCAGCTCGTCCGCCGCTGCGCCGACGTCGGCCTCGGCCTTGGGCCCGAGCAGAGCGGCCAGCGCAGGCATCCCGATGGATTCGAGCGCCTCCGCCTGGGAGGCCCCTGCCGCCTTCTCGGCGTCACGCAGTGCTTTGGCAAAAGCCTTCTCGTCCCGTCCGAGATCGTCCCGTTCCAGCTGGGCCCGGTGGAACTCCACTTCCTGCCGCCGCTGGCTCAGCTCCCGCTCGGCCAGCTCCTTGGCCGCTTCTACCATGAAGTCCCGGAGCGACTGGAACAGCTCGCGAGTCTCGGCCGACGCACTGCGGGAACCCAGCATGGCGATGCCAGCCTCGAGCAGCGTGGTGCGCTCGCCGTTGGGCGCCACCTTCTTCAGGTCCTGCACCAGCCGGGTGATCGCCTGTGGTGTCGGCTCGGGCGGACGATTCCGAAGCCGGAGCCCTTCCGCGGCCCAGCGGAAGCCGGCCAACCGGAGCAACGCTCCGATCTCGGCTTCGTCGGCACCCCGGAACACCGGGGTCTTCGCCTCGAACCCGAGGATCCGAGCCGCCCATCCCAGGTGGGTTTCCAGGATCTGACCCACGTTCATCCGGCTGGGCACGCCCAGCGGATTGAGCACGATATCCACCGGAGTCCCGTCTGGCAGGAATGGCATGTCTTCCTCGGGAACGATCCGGGCCACGATGCCCTTGTTACCGTGCCGGCCCGCCATCTTGTCACCCACCGAGATCTTCCGCTTCTCGGCGATATACACCTTCACCAGCTGGATGACGCCAGGAGGCAGCTCATCCGGCTGGAGGATTTTGTCGATCTGATCTTCAGCCTTCTCCTCGACCTTGGCGCGCTCCCGGGCCGCCATGTCGATCGCCGCCCGGATTCGCTCGTTGGCGGCCTTGTTCGCCACCCGGAGCGTCTTCAGATCCACGTCGCCCAGGTCGAGGTCCCGAAGCTGGGTCGGCGTCAGCCGGGTCCCTGCAGGGAGATACTCCTCTACCGTCCCGGACTTGAGCATCAGCGCGACTTCCTGTCCCTCGAGCAGACTGGTGAGCTCGTCCAGCATGACCGCGCTGATCCGAGCCTTTTCGTCGTTCTCGATGCGCCGTACCTCGCCGATTCGCTCGCCCCGGTCCTTTTCGACGACCTGATCCTCGATTCGGCTGAAGATCTTGACGTCGATGACCACACCGGCCATGCCAGGAGGGACCTTGAGCGAGCTGTCCTTCACGTCTTTGGCCTTCTCGCCGAAGATGGCCGTGAGGAGCTTCTCCTCAGGCGAGAGCTCGGTCTCCCCCTTCGGGGTGATCTTGCCCACCAGGATGTCCCCCGGCTTCACATGGGCACCGATACGGACGATGCCGCGCTCGTCCAAATCCACCACGCTCTCGTCGGAGACGTTGGGGATTTCCCGAGTGATCTCCTCCTGACCCCGCTTGGTATCGCGGACGTGTAACTCGAGCTCCTGGATGTGGATCGACGAGTACACGTCGTCCTTCACCAGCCGCTCGCTCAACACGATGGCGTCCTCGAAGTTGTGTCCGTACCACGGCATGAACGCCACCAGCACGTTGCTGCCCAGGGCCAGCTCACCGCCCTCAGTGGCGGCCCCGTCGGCGATGATCTCGCCCGCCGCCACCGGCTGGCCCAGCTGTACCAGAGGCCGCTGGTTGATGGCTGTGTCCTGGTTGGTGCGCCAGAACTTCTTGACTCGATACCGGTCATGCTGATGCAGCCGGGCCAGCGGGGCATCGCCCACCACGGCACCATTCCCGCCGGCATCCACGATGATCTCGTCGGCCGTGACCCGGGTGACGATTCCCGCCCGGCGAGCCACGATGACCGCGCCGGAGTCGCGCGCGACCTTTTCCTCTAAACCGGTTCCCACCAGCGGTGCCTGGGGGAAGAGCAACGGGACGCTCTGGCGCTGCATGTTCGAGCCCATGAGGGCGCGGTTAGCGTCGTCGTGCTCGAGGAATGGGATCAGCGCCGCCGCGATGGAAACCAGCTGCTCCGGAGCCACGTCCATGAAGTCGATCCGGTCGGGCGGCAGCAGGGGGTAGTCGTCGCCCTTGCGGCAGAGCACCAGCTGCTCCGCGAAGGTGCCGTCCGGATTGAGCACGGCGTTGGCCTGGGCGACGGTGTAATCCTCCTCGTCACTGGCTGAGAGCCAGCGAATTTCGTTGGTCACCTTGCCGCTCTTGACCACCCGGTACGGAGTCTCGATGAAGCCCAGGTCGTTGATTCGGGCATAGGTCGAGAGGCTGGTGATGAGTCCGATGTTGGGACCTTCCGGGGTCTCGATCGGGCACATACGACCGTACTGCGAGTAGTGCACGTCGCGCACCTCGAACCCGGCACGCTCCCGGGTAAGTCCCCCTGGACCCAGCGCCGAGAGCCGCCGCTTGTTGGTCAGTTCCGCCAGTGGGTTGGTCTGGTCCATGAACTGGGAGAGCTGAGACGAGCCAAAGAACGCCTGGATGACAGCGCTCACGGTCCTGGCGTTCACGAGGTCATCGAGTGAGATCTTCTCCGGGTCGGAGTTGATGCTCATTCGCTCCTTGACCAGTCGCGCCATGCGCGAGAGGCCAACCGAGAACTGGTTGGCGATCAGCTCGCCCACTGAACGAATCCGGCGGTTGCCCAGGTGGTCGATATCGTCGGTGAATCCGCGGCCATCGTGCAGATCGATCAGATAGCGGATGATGGCGACGAAGTCGTCCTCGGTCAGCACCGTGTGGTTGGGGTCGGTCTTCAGCTTGAGACGCTGGTTGATCTTGTAGCGTCCCACCCGGCCCAGATCGTAGCGCTTCGGGTTGAAGAACAGTTTCTGGAGCTGCTGCCGCGCGGTCTCGAGATTAGGCGCGTCCCCGGGCCGCAAAAGGGCGTAGATCTGCTCCAAGGCCTCGGCCTCGCTGTGGGTGGGGTCCTTGGCCAGCGTGTTCTTGATCAGCGGCGACTCGGATCTCCCTGCCGGCAGCAAGACCTCCACTTTGTTGACGGCGGCCTTGATGAGCTTCTTCCTCAGCGTATCGGTCAGCTCGGCACCAGCCTCGGCGACGACTTCCCCGGTCTCGGGATCAGCTGCGTCGAACGCAAGCACGTGGTTCTGCCGGTCGCGGGTGGAGGTCGGCTGCTCATCTTCCCGGACATCCAGGGTGCTGTACCCCGCAAATACGGACACCGTCTTGATGCCCTTGTGCCGCATCTCGTTGAGGCGCTCCTGGGTCAGCTCGTCACCCACCACGCCGAGCGGCTCGCCGGCGGGATCCTCTGGATTGGGGACGTCGGCCGCCAGAAGCGAGCCGATGACCTCCCGCTTTTCCTGCCGTCCCTCGAGCTTGCCCGCGATGTTCAGCTCTTTGGTGGCGAAGAAGAGGCGGAGAATGTCGGCATTGCTCCCATGTCCGAACGCGCGCAGCAGCGCGGTGGCGGGGAACTTCTTCTTCTTATCGATATGGACGTAGATCACGTCATGGATATCGATGGTGAACTCGACCCACGAGCCCCGGAACGGAATGATCCGAGCCGAGAACAGCCGCTGGCCGTTGGGGTGGGTGTCTTCCTCGAACACGACGCCCGGAGAGCGGTGAAGCTGGCTCACCACGACCCGCTCGGCACCGTTGATGACGAACGTTCCGAGCGGAGTCATGATGGGCAGTTCGCCCAGATAGACTTCCTTCTCGATGGCGTTCTTGAGCCGCCGCTGCCCCTCCACCTCCTCATACACGTCGAGGCGGAGCTTGGCCTTGAGCGGGGCGGCATAGGTCATGTCTCGCTCGACACATTCTTCGACCGAGTACTTGGCGTCACCCAGGGCATAGCCCAGGAATTCCAGCTTGTATTTCTCGTTGACGTCCGTAATCGGGAAGAGGTCGCGGAAGACACGCTCCAGCGATACATCCTGGCGGGCACCATGGACGTCGTCCGGCACCAGAAGGGTCTGGAACGCCGCGGTCTGGATGTCCAGGAGGTGGGGCATCGGCATGCCGCCCTCCCGCTTACTGAACGTGATTACCGATCGGGTCTGGGGCATCAGTCACTCACTCTCGCGCAACACAAATGGCCCCACGCGGAACCCGCGCTCCGGGGCTCGTCAAAAATTCGGGAACGGTCAGTTAAGAGCTTTGTTTGCATTCGTCTCGCTGAAATAGGGTAAAAGCCCGAGAGATCCTTCGCGGCCCCGAACCCTTGCGGGCTCGGGACTCCGCTCAGGATGGGCTCGCCCTACTTCAGCTCAACGACCGCGCCTTGCTCTTCCAGCTTCTTCTTGATTTCCTCGGCCTCCGCCTTGGACACGCCTTCCTTGATGTTGCTGGGCACGTTGTCCACTGCATCCTTGGCTTCCTTCAACCCCAGGCTGGTGATCTCGCGAACCACCTTGATCACCTGGATCTTCTTGGCGCCGCCCTCCTTCAGGACGACCGTCCACTCGGTCTTCTCTTCCGCGGGGGCGGCCGGGGCCGCGCCACCACCGCCGCCGCCAGCAGCCGGAGCCGCCGCGGCAGCCGCGACTGTGACGTTGAACTTGGCCTTGAACGCCTCGATCAGGTCCGCCAACTCGACAACTGTCTTGTTGCCGATGGCTTCCAGGATCTCTTCGTTACTCAGCGTGGTGGTGGGCATCGATGTTCTCTCTCCGTCCGGTGATGTGTTACGAACGCTGCGCGCGAAGCGCCTCAAGGGCGCCAACCATCTGGTACAACATGCTGTTCATCACGCCGACCAGCTGGGCCACAGGGGCTTGCATGGTACCCGCCAGCTGCGACAACAGCGCGTCGCGGGGCGGCAGGCTGGCCAGCCGCTTGACCTGATCGGCCGTGACCGGCCGGCCATCGATTAAGCCGATCTTGATCTCGGGCTTCTCGAACTCCTTGGCAAAATCGGTCAGTACCTTGGCTGCTGCGACCGGATCCGTGCCGGCCAAGACCAGCCCGGTGGGGCCGGCGAGGTGGTCGTCCAAGCCCGTGATGGAGTTGGCTGCCAGCGCCCGCTGGGCCAAGGTGTTCTTGACCACGACGTAGCTGACCCCGGAAGCCCGTAACCGGCGCCTGAACTCCGTCATCCGAAGCACGTTCAGCCCGGTAAAATCAGTGACATAGAGGTTGGGCGAGCTGCGCAGCTGCTCAGTCAGACTCGCCACCGTCTCCTGCCGTTCGGTCTTGTTCATCGGTATCCCGCCGTCTCGAGCCGGACTCCTGGGCCCATGGTGCTGGATACGGTCGCCGACCGGATGTAGATCCCCTTGGCCGCTGCCGGCCGGGCTCTGGCGATGGTATCCATGAACGTCTGGACGTTGGCCGCCAGTTGGGGTGCGGTGAAGGACACCTTACCGACCGGCGCATGGACGTTTCCGCTCTTGTCGACCCGGAACTCGATCTTCCCCGCTTTGATCTCGCGGACGGCCTTGGTCACATCCATCGTCACCGTTCCGGCTTTGGGGTTGGGCATCAAGCCTCGAGGCCCTAGCACTTTACCGAGGGCCCCGAGCTGACCCATGACGTCAGGCGTTGCCACAATGACGTCACAGTCCAACCAGCCGTCCTTGATCTTCTGGATGTATTCGATGCCAACGAAGTCGGCCCCAGCGGCCTCTGCCTCACGAACCCGGTCGCCCTGAGTTATCACTAACACACGAACCGACTTTCCGGTTCCATGGGGGAGAACCACGGTTCCCCGAACCACTTGATCGGCATGGCGGGGGTCCACTCCCAGGTTCACCGCCACGTCGATCGTCTCGTCGAACTTGGCAAAGGAGGAGTCCTTGACCAGGGCGACGGCCTCGGGGATCGGATACTGCCGGGCCCGGTCGATCCGGGACACCGCAGCCCGGAACTTCTTGCCGCGAGTAGCCATCAGTCCACCACCTCCAGCCCCATCGAGCGAGCCGTTCCTGCGATCATCCGCATGGCACTGTCCAGATCGGAGGCGTTCAGATCGGCCATCTTGATCTCGGCGATCTTCTTAACCTGCGCCCGGGTGACCCGGCCGACCTTGGTGCGATTGGGCTGCCCACTCCCCTTTTCGATGCCGGCCTCCTTCAGGAGCAGGTTCGGGGCCGGGGGGGTCTTGGTGATGAACGTGAAGGTCCGGTCGGCGAAGATCGTGACCACCACCGGAATGACCATCCCGCTTTGGCTCTGGGTCCTGGCGTTGAACTGCTTCACGAACTCCATGATGTTCACGCCGTGGGGACCGAGGGCGGTCCCGACCGGCGGCGCCGGAGTCGCCGCGCCAGCGGGGACCTGCAGCTTGACCATCGCTGTGATCTTCTTTGCCATCTCATCTCCAGTAGCGTCTGCCCGTCAGGGCGACTCCCACAATTTCCCGTGTGGTAGCGGTAGGTCATCCTGAGCGAAGCGAAGGATCCCTGCTCGGCAAGCCGAATGATTCTTCGCTGCGCTCAGAATGACAACGCCTAGTGTCCCCTCAACTGCAGGTAATCCAGCTCCACCGCCGTGGGACGGCCGAACAGGCTTACCGTCACTCGAACTTTGCCCTTGTCAGCCAGGACCTCTTCCACCGTGCCGCTGAAATCAGAGAACGGTCCCTCGGTGATCTCGACAACCTGGCCGATAAGAAACGGGATCTCCTCTTTGGGCTCGGCTTCGGCTACGGCCTCGGCTATGCCGAGCAGCCGGTTGACCTCGTCCTGCCGCAATGGCTGGGGCATCTTCCCGGTACCGACAAACTTGATGACGCCCTGGATGCTGTTGACCACGTGCAGAGCTTCCTGGCTCATCCCCATTTCCACCAGCACGTACCCCGGGTACAGCTTCCGCTCGGCCGTGATCTTCTTGCCGTTCTTGATCTCGATCACTTCCTGGATCGGGACCAGCGCCTGGCGGATCAGCTTCGCATCGGCCGGGCGAGGATCTTCCTCGATTCGCCGCTGAAGCAGTCCCCTGACCTTGTTCTCGTGACCAGCCGTGGTCTGAATCGCATACCAGCGGTATTCCATGGTTCCTTACCGCGCGAGTCGCGCGATTCCTTCCACCAAAATCAGTTGCAGCACCCAATCCATCAGCCCGATGGTGATGCCGAGCAGGATCGAGAGCACAATGATCATCCGGGTCGCCTTGACCAGCTCCGGGCGGGTCGGCCAGGTGACCTTCTTGAGTTCATCCCGGACCGCCACCAAAAAATGGCCCGTCCGCGGAATCCATCCGGTCAGCCGGTTGGACGACGGCTGGGCAACCTGAGTGCTGTCCATGCCTACTTGGACTCTTTGTGCTGCCGGTGTGTGTCGCAGACCGGACAGTACTTCCGCCGTTCCACCCGCTCTGGATGCTTCCGCTTGTTCTTATCAGTAAAGAAGTTGCGGCTTTTGCACTCGGTGCACTCGAGAATGATTTTGTCTCGTGGCATGCTCGTTCTCTAAGAAAGTCAGGAGTCTGGAGTCAGGGAGTGGGTGAGGTCCCGACTCCTGACTCCGCGCTCCCGACTACTTCAGAATCTTGGTGACGACCCCGGCACCCACCGTCCGCCCGCCCTCGCGGATGGCAAACCGCAGCCCCTCGTCCATCGCGA
>DASSED010000125.1:0-3522 GCA_035695405.1 Gemmatimonadales bacterium | reverse complement strand
GGATTACCAGTGAGGACCCGGCCAACGACTTCCTTCCCTCCACCGGCACCATCGACCACCTCCAAGCTCCCGCCGGACCCGGGGTCCGCTGGGACTGTGGCGTTGCTGTGGGCGACGAGGTCACCCTGTACTACGACTCGTTGCTGGCTAAGCTCATTGTCTGGGCACCGGACCGAACCCAGGCCTTGGTGCGTATGACTCGCGCTCTCAATGAGCTGGTTTTGACCGGCGTCGCTACCAATCAAGCCTTTCACCGCAGGCTCATGGCCGACACCGCTTTTCAAAATGGGGCGATCGACATTCAGTTCCTCGAGCGGCGGCCGGATCTTCAGAGAATCACGCTGTCCCCGGAGCGAGTCCGTGAGCTGGCGATCGCGGCCGCGCTGGCCGAGGAGGAAGCTCGTCAGTCTTCGCGTCCCTTGGCACAGGTTGACGGAAACGTGACCAGCGGGTGGACCAGGCAGGCCCGTAGCGAAGCCCTCCGGTGATCCAGGTTCGCATTCTCCGTCTCGCTGCGGGCGGAGACGGAGTGGGCCGCCTTCCCGACGGCAAGACCGTTTTCGTTCCCCGGACTGCTCCGGGCGACCTGGTCGAGATTGGACGTTTGCGCGAGCACAAGCGCTTCGCCCGCGCCCGCCTGGAGCGCTTGGTCCAGCCTTCTCTCGATCGCACCGATCCCCGCTGCATCCATTACCTGGAAGACGAGTGTGGCGGCTGTCAGCTCCAGCACCTCGGGTACCCTGCCCAGTTGGCCGCCCGCCGGTCGCTGGTGGGTGAGGCGCTGCGGCGACTGGGCAAGCGTCAGATTGAGGATCCCGATCTCGTCCCGGCCCCTCTCGCGTACGATTATCGCACCAAGCTCACCGTGCATGCTGCACCCGATGGTGGCCGGATCGGCCTGCATCCTTTCGACCGGCCTGACGAGATCTTCGACCTCCGATGGTGCCACATAACCGTTCCTCCGCTGATGGAGCTATGGCAGGCCGTGCGCACGCTAAGGAGCTTTCTTCCCCCCCGGCTCCAGCAGATTGTATTGCGCCTCGATCGAACTGGGGACCGGCACCTGGTCATGCGGGTTAGCGCCGGGGAGGCCTGGGCCGGGGCGCCGCGACTCCACCGCGAACTCTCGCGGCTCGGCGCCGAGGCGACGCTCTGGTGGCAGCCTGAGGGCGGGGCGGCACGCGCGGTGGCCGGAGCGGCCGAGGCCTACCCGGCCACTGTGTTCGAGCAGGTTCATCCGGCCATGGGCGACCAGGTTCGGGACTTCGCGGTCGCTCAGCTGGGCGATGTCAGCGGCCGGTTGGTCTGGGACCTGTATGCCGGCCTGGGTCAGACCACGGAGCTGCTAGTCAGACGCGGCGCGGAGGTGGAGAGCGTAGAGCTGGACCGGCGGGCAGTGCAGGAGGCGGAGGCCAACGGTCCCCAGGCGCGCCGGCTGGTTGGACGGGTCGAACACGTGCTCAACCAGCTGCACCGACCCGGCCTCGTGGTGGCAAACCCTCCGCGGACCGGTCTGGATCAACGGGTCACCGAAGAGCTAGAGCGGGTGCGGCCGGATCGGGTCGTCTATATCTCCTGTGATCCAGCAACCCTGGCCCGCGATATTCAGCGACTCCCGCGCTTTAGTCTTAGGAGAGTTCAAGCCTTCGATCTGTTTCCTCAGACCACCCACGTCGAATGCGTCGCCGTCCTGGAGCCGGCATGAAATACGTGGTCCTGGTCGAGAGCAAGAGCATCGAGGTGGACGTCGACGGGGAGCACGTCAGGGTGGACGGACAATCTCACCGCGCGACGCTCACCCCTCTCGCTGGTACGCCTCTCCGCCAGCTGCTGATCGATGGGCGTCCCCTTACACTGGCCGTCCAGCGTCTGAACCGGGGTTTCTGGGTCCTGGGTCCCGGCGGCGAGCGGTGGGAGCTGGAAGTGCTGGACGAAAGGGCCCACCACATTCGGAGCCTCGCCGGGTCAAGCGAGCAGCATCGTGCGGCCGGTGTACTCAAGGCACCCATGCCGGGTTTGGTAGTCAGGGTCCAGGCGGAGCCGGGCCAGCAGGTCCAGTCTGGCACCCCGCTCGTGGTGCTGGAGGCGATGAAAATGGAGAACGAGCTGAAGGCTCCCGCAGCGGCTACCATCAGACAGATTCGGGTGGCTGCGGGCCAGGCGGTGGAGAAGGGCCAGGTACTGGTCGAATTCGAGAGCGGAAGCGGGTGAATAGAATGAACGCTTCACTCGCCAGAACCGACCGAATCCGGTTTGGACAGATGCCGCATCCGCTGGAACGCCCTGAATCCGGTTTCCCCCGAACACTTCACGCCGCAGAATGGACAGCGCACGTCCGCTGCACACCTCGGAACGAACACTTCCTCGCGCCGAAGACACACTTCCTGCCCTATGGGCAGTGCGAACGCATTACACCCACTCCTTGGAGGGCGAGGAGGTGGAGGTGGCCGCGAGGCTCGCAAGCCAGATACCAGACCATGGTCACGATTTCGAGGTGTGACCCGGGGCCAGTGGAGACTGCTGGTCGGTGAGGGCTCCCTGCCTTGACCGGGGCTCGGGGAGCCGTCTATCTTGTGAGTCTGTTTTGGTTTGGCTCCATTTAATCAGCGAGGCAGCTGGGCGCATGAAGACCTTTACCGCCAAACCGGCGGATATCACCCACGAGTGGCACCTGGTGGATGCCGAGGATGTGCCGCTCGGTCGTCTGGCCAGCCGGGTGGCACAACTCATCCGGGGCAAGCACAAGCCGACCTACACCCCCCACATGGACGGGGGCGACTTCGTTGTGGTGATCAACGCGTCCAAGGTAAAGCTCACCGGTCGTAAGGAGACCAATAAGGTCTATTTCCGTCACACCGGGTACATGGGCCATGAGCGCTTTACGGCCGCGCGCGACCTCCTGGCCAAGCATCCCGATCGGGTCATCGAGAAGGCTGTGTTCGGCATGCTCCCCAAGACTTCGCTGGCCAAGCAGAAGCTCCGCGGGAAGCTGAAGGTGTACGCCGGTCCCGATCATCCGCACGCGGCCCAGCAGCCCAAGCCGTTTTCCGTCTCTCCGTCCAAGGTAAGCGCATGACAGCAACGCCCCAGTTCCGGTGGCAGGCGGTCGGCCGGCGCAAGACCAGCGTCGCCCGGGTCTATCTGACTCCCGGCACCGGCAAGTGGGACATCAACGGTCGAACGCTGGGCGACTATTTCCCCCGGCCTTCCCTGGTGCAGCATATCCAGCAGTCGTTCACGGCCACGGACACACTCGGCGCGTTCGACGTCAAGGCCCACGTGAGTGGGGGCGGGCAGGCTGGGCAGGCAGGTGCACTGCGGCACGCCATAGCCCGGGCCCTCGTGGAAGCCGACGGACAACACCGGACCAAGCTGCGGGCGGCGGGGTTGATGACCCGGGATCCCAGAGCAGTCGAACGGAAGAAGCCGGGCCGCCCGGGCGCCCGGAAGCGGTTCCAGTTCAGCAAGCGGTAGGCTGAACATCTCGCACACCGCCGGATCCGGCCGTGGGTGCCCCCTCGG
>DASSED010000124.1:0-2735 GCA_035695405.1 Gemmatimonadales bacterium | reverse complement strand
ACTGGCCATCGCAGGCCGCATCTATGTCGCCGGCGGCGGAACCCGGGCCGGTGGCTCCCAGTCCGACGTGCTCGATGTGCTTAACGCGGAGATCCGGTAAGGGCGAAGGCGACCAGCTTCGTATCGGTTCCCCACCCTGTGGCCACCACGACAAACTGTTTCCCAGCCCTGGTACGATAGGTCATCGGCACCGCGCGCACGTCCCCGCCTGCCCTCGCGGACCAGAGAGTCTTCCCGGTCTCTTTATCGAGCGCATACAGCCGCTGGTCTCCGCCAATGAAGATGAGTCCACCCGCTGTGACGATTCCACCGGCCGGCCCCGGGGATCCGAGTAACGGCGGGAGGGTAATGCCTTTCAGCGCTGGGCTGTGGCGTACCAGGCTATCGTCTCCGATGGGGACCTGCCAACGGTGTTTGCCCGTGTTCAGATCGATAGCCGTTACCGTGCCGTACGGCGGCTTGGCGAGAGGGATACGAGCTCTGGGGGGCTTACGCCACCAGCGATGCAGTCCTCGTCCCACCGGCACGCTCACCCAGAGATCGGAATACTCCCCGATGTAGCGGTCCTCAGAGCCGGGCGGGACGGTGAGACGAACCAGCGTCGGATGGTTGGAAGCCTTCACATAGAGGGTGCTCGTTTCGACATCGTAGGAGCCGGCGCCCCAACCGGCGCCACCGATCCAGCCCGGTGAGACGATCGTGCCGCGGAGGGATGGTGGCAAAAAGAGCGGCCCCCAGCGGTACCATTGGAGTTGTGCGAGTGCCAGGCGGTGGATCTCGGGCGTGAAGTCAGTCACTTGGTCGGGGCCGAACCCCAGGCGGGCAAAGGGCGCCGGGGTTGTGGGGGACGGTTGGGTTGGCCACGCCTCCTCCCCAGGGACATCGCTGGCCGGCACGGCCAGCTCCTCGATGGGCCACACCGGCCTTCCGGTCACGCGATCGAACACGAATGCGAACCCTGTTTTGGTCAGCACTACCACCACGTCGATCGGTTTGCCGAACGGATGGATGGTGGCAAGCAGCGGTGTGGAGGCCAGGTCGTAGTCCCACAATCCATGGTGTACGATCTGGTAATGCCAGACCCGCCGTCCGGTACGCGCATCGAGGCACACAATTGATTCGGCGAACAGATTCTGCCCCTTGCGAGCTCCCCCATAGAAGTCATTGCGACCGGCACTGACCGGGAGGTACACGAGACCCCGATTCACATCGGCAGACATGGGAGCCCAGACGTTGACATGTCCCGCACGGCGGTTGCTCCCGTCGGTCCATGACTCGGCGCCAGGCTCCCCCGTCTGAGGGACGGTGCGAAATGTCCACAGATGACGGCCGGTCCGCGCATCGAACGCCTGCACGTCGCCGGGCGGATCATCGGGATCAATCAGGTCGTCACCGATGCTGCTCCCGACGATGACGATGTCGCCGATGACCAGGGGCGGGGAGGTCGATCCGTAGTGAAAACGATAGGTGACACGGGAAAGGTGTTTGGTCAGATCCACGCTGCCGCCGCCGCCGAACGACGGCAGCGGCTGACCAGTCTGAGCGTCCAGTGCCACCAGCCACCAGCCTGCGTTTACGAAGATGCGGCGCGACCGGCCGTCCGACCAGGCAGCCACGCCGCGATGCGTAAGGTTGTGCTGATGGCGGCTGTGGCCCCAGCGCGGGTGATGATGCACCCCGGGATCGTACGACCAGAGCTGAGTGCCGCTGGTGCCGTCGAGCGCCACGACTCGAGAGTACGGAGTCACCACGTAGAGGGTATCTCCGATCGCGAGCGGCGTCGCCTCGAAGTCGCCCGGAACCGCTGGCCGGGTCGAGTCAGTACGCGCCATCGCCGTCTCGCCCGTCTGCCACCTCCATGCGAGCTTCAGGCGATCGAGATTGTCTGGCGTGATCTCCGCGACAGCCGAGTATCGGGTGGCCGCCAGGTCGCCGGTGTAGACGGGCCAGTCTTGGGCCCGTGCGGCTGTGGCCACGCAGGCGACGCCGCACATGGCTGTTCCGAAAATCACTCTTCTTGAGGACGGGGAAGGATTGCATCGCATAGAGCTATGGGCCCTCTGGGATTCGAACCCAGGACCTACGGATTATGAGTCCGCTGCTCTAACCACCTGAGCTAAGGGCCCGCAATAACTTTTGAAGTTACACCCTCCTCCGATTCCGTGTTATTCCCGTGCAGCCGTTTGGACACTAGAACACTCGGCCTGGACGCATCTATGCAGCACCGGCATGTTTTCACTGTGGACGACCTATGACGGACCTCAGCCGATCCCACCCGGTTGTACCGACTCAACCGGCGGGTTTTCCTCAACTGACCGGTGCTATGGTGGTCGCGATTGGCGCGGCCGCTGTCTGGGCTACTCGGGTTGGCGTCCTTCCTGGGTGGTCTTACCACTGGACCGGAGCGTTGCTTCAGGGACTTTTCTGGGCATGTCTATACGCCGGACTAGCGTTGCCCTACCGGACCGTGGCTCTTCAGGAAAACAGACCGGTGCCTGCCGTACTGGTCAGGCTGGCGTTCTGCCTGCTCCTGCCGCTGCTGTCAACCTACATCTGTAAGATCCTGCTGGTCCCTTGGCTTGCTCCAGCCAAGTGGCAGGAGTTCTTCTACCTCCAGTTGCTGTTGCCGCCGTTGTTCATTGCATTCTGGTGCAGCCTGCTGCTTCCCCGCGACACGAGAGATGTGTATCGCGCCACGACCCGTAATCGCTTTCTCGCACCGTTGCTACAGCTGG
>DASSED010000123.1:0-8111 GCA_035695405.1 Gemmatimonadales bacterium | reverse complement strand
CAACCGTGCGGGCCCAGTGGCATCGCACCGCCGGCACTCGAGCGAAGCCACCCACGGCCATACGCCAGCGTAGTAGCCGCCACGCGGCTATATTGTGGTAGCTGTCCCTCCGTTGCGTGCCACATTTCCTCCTCGGCGATCTCCGATCACCAGCTCGGCTCCTCGTCGGGTGATACGGCGTTGCGACTCTATGAATCCTGGCTGACGGTTGTCCCTCGGCGTTTCATCCGCATGGGGCCATCTCAGCATAAGGAGCCGAACCCCAGATCGGATGAGCCTTTTACGCCTCCCTTTTCCGTGTTCATAGATGGAGAGTTCGCTGTTGATGCTTCCCCCCTAGGGCCCCAAATGCGTCACTTCACCAAGCATTCGCAGTTGAGGAAACGATCTACCACCCTGCGCCTTATCCCTCTGCGACTCTGGGTAAGCCGCGCCCTCTTCTGCTTGACGAGCGTACTCTGCAGCGCGGGGCGACTCACCGCACAGGGGGCCACCGGCGCCGCTGTGGAGGGCACGGTGGCGGTGTCGAGTGGCACTCCGATCGAGGACGCCACGGTGCTGCTCACCAACACTGCCACCGGCGAGCGCTGGCAGACGCTCACCCACACCGATGGTCGCTTCTTCCTCGACCACCTCTCGATCGGTGGGCCTTACCGGCTGGATGTTCGCGCCATTGGGTTTGCTCCTGCGGAACGCACGGACATGTTCCTGTCGCTGGGCCAGCGCGTGACCGCGAACTTCGCCCTCGTCCCCACTGCGTTCCAGCTCGAGGAAGTGACGGTCCGCGCCGAGGCCGATCCACGCATCAACGCTGCGCGTACTGGGCCGAGTCTGACCGTCCCCGAGTCGACGATCGTCCGCCTGGCGGTCGACGGTCGCGACTTTACTCGCCTTGCGCTCCTCTCCCCCCAAGTGGTGCCGAGCGCCAATGGGGGGCTCTCGTTCGCGGGGCAACACGACCGACTCAACAGTCTCCAGGTGGATGGCACAACCGATAACGGTCTGAGGGGCGACTTCGGCGGCGGCATCTTCGGCATCCCCGGCGGGCAGAACTCCTTCGGACTTTTTGCGCTGACGCCGGAGGCGGTCCGGGAGCTGCAGGTCATCTCGGCGCCATTCGATGTTCGGTACGGCAACTTCGCCGGCGGACTGGTCAATGCGGTGAGCCGGTCGGGCTCGAATCGCTGGGAAGGATCGATCTTCAGCTATATCGACAGCCCGAAGCTTGCGGGTCACAACCCGGACGGCACCCTGCAGGACCCGTTCAGCCGCCAGGAGTACGGCCTTACGCTGGGCGGACGGATCGTGCGCGACCGGCTGGCGTTCTTCCTGAACGCGGGTGGCCGGCGCCAGGTGTTCCCTCGGACCACAGCCGGCCCCGGCCGGGATACAACAGGGGGAGCTGATTCAATCGGAGTCGGCATCCGCTACGCCTCCGCAACTCGCTTTCGAGACATCCTACAGAATACCTACGGGCTCGACGCGGGCACGTTCGACGCGACCCCCGGTCGCGTGCCTACCCGAACCGTGTTTGCCAAGATCTCTGCGCAACTCGGCATCAATAGCCGGCTCGAGATATCCCACGAGCATCTATACGAAGGCCCGCGGTTCACCGGAGAGCACGACTACGGCTTCCTCGGGTTCTCGTCCCACGGGTCATACGACCCGGAGATTGTGGATGCCACTCGACTCGACTGGACCGCGGCCTTTGGCTCCCGCTGGACCAACCAGCTTCTCCTCGCTCACCGAAAGGACCGGCACCGCTGCTACCCGATCGGCGCGTTTTCCACAATCGAAGTGGCGGTCGACGCCGGCAGCGTCATCGCAGGTGAGCAGCGCGGGTGTCGCCAAGACAACTCCGTGTCGATCTGGGAGCTGACCAACAACCTCGAGCTGGCGTACGGATCCCATCATCTCACCCTTGGCACCCACGACGAGCTGGTCCACGTGTATGACGTCAATGGTTACCAGCTCGATCCGGGAAACTGGTTCTTCCTGAGCCTCGACTCACTTGCGCAGGGATTGCCGTTTGCATACGAGCGGTACGTGCCCGGACCAATCATCCCGACGGGAGGACGTCCCGATTTCAGGGTCACCCAGGTTGGCTTCTACCTCCAGGACCAGTGGATTCCCGACCCCCGGCTCACGATCACCGCGGGCCTCCGCTTCGATGTTCCGTTCCTGCGGACAAATCCGCCGGAAAATCCCGAGTTGCTGGCCGAGCTCGGCATTAGCACCGCCCGCACGCCTGGTGGGCACCTGCTCTGGAGCCCGCGGCTGGGAGTGAACTATGACCTGTCCGGGCGAGGCGTGACGTTCCTCCGGGGCGGCATCGGTCTCTTCGCGGGTCGGCCCGCCTATTCCTGGTTGGAGAATGTATACAGCGACGCCGGTGTCGGACTCCTCCGCATGGAGTGCGCCGAAGGGAATGCGCCGCAGTTCACCCTCGATCCGGCCGCGCAGCCGTCCCAGTGCGCCGACATCGAGCTGCCCACGGCGCTGATCACGGTCTTCGACCCGACGTTCCGGTTCCCCCGCAATCTCAAAATCGCTATTGGTGCCGACTCGCGACTGCCTTGGGGGCTGGTGGGCACAGTGGACCTGCTCTACACCCGGGGTGTGAACCAGTTTGCCGAGCGCGACCTCAACCTTCTGCCGCCGTCTGGGGTCTCCGCAGGCGAGGGGGGACGCGCGCTCTACGGTACTATCGATGCGACGCAAGGGTTCTCGTCACCGAGCCGGCGGAGTCCAGCGTTCGAGTCAGTGGTCCAGGTGACGAACGGTTCCGGCGACCGGGCCTACTCTCTGGCGTTCCAGCTCCAGAAGCGATTTGTCGGCGGCGCGGAGCTGAATGCCGCCTACACCTACACCGATGCCAGGAACCGGACCGACTCGCCGGGCCTTTCGGGACGTGGCAATCTCGGCCATTCGCCACTGGATGGGACCTGGGAGCAACCCAACTTGCGGGGTGCGCTCTGGAGCCATCCGCACAAACTCACGGTGATGGGGGCCGCCGATCTTCCCCTCAAAGTCCAACTGGGGCTCACGTATATCGGCTACTCGGGCGATCCCTTCACCTACATCGTCCACGGCGACGCGAACGCCGACGGTCTGGATAACATTGAAGATGCCCGGTACAACGATCCGGTTTACCTGCCGCGCAATGCTGGCGACATCACGCTCGACGATCCCGCCGACTATGCGCGGCTCGATCAATACATCCAGGCGGAAGGCTGCCTGCGTTCGCAACGGGGCCGGATCCTCCAGCGCAACAGTTGCCGGAATCCGTGGATCAACCGCCTCGACGGGCGGCTTACGAAAGTCCTTCCGACCGGGCACGGACAGTCGTTGCAGATCACCGCTGACTTGTTCAATCTGCTGAACTTCATCGATCACGACTGGGGTCGGGTGCAGCAGACCATGGAGGAGTTTGGCGGCGTCCCGAACGGGAACCGTGTGAGTCTGCTGCAGCTGGTGGGGTATGACCTCGCAAACGAGCGAGGGATCTACCATGTTATCCAGCCGCGGCGGCATGAATTGGATGTGGACGGCACGCGATGGCGGATGCAGCTCAGCGCGCGCTACACGTTCTGATGAGCGGGAGGCTCAATCCTTCGGACGAGGGCGCCGATCGTTCGGCTTCAGAAGTTACGCAGGCACGCGTCACCCCACATGACCCCACGCTACATGAAGCACGCGCCCGAGAGCTATTTCTCGGAGGACGCCGCGAAGGTGGCGGCGGCTATCATCGGAGGCGGAACCAGGAAGCCGAGGCGCAGGCAACACCTGCCCGCTTGAGTGTCCAGCGGACATGAAACCTGGGCCTGCCTCCCACATTTTTCCCCACACTGGTGGACGGTACGGCTCAGGAAGTAGCGGAGCGGGGTTGCCTAAGGGACAGTGTGAAAAGAAGTTTTAGCGTCGGGCGTGGTGGCAGAGTGGTTGAATGCAGCGGTCTTGAAAACCGCCGAACGGGAAACCGTTCCGTGAGTTCGAATCTCACCCACGCCGCTGTAACTAACAAACTTACGATGTGGAAGGCCACCGATTGCCGGTGGCCGTTTTTGTTCTGCAGTACCTAACGGTACCTAACGGCAAGCCTACACACCGATACCGCTCGCCGATCAATCAGGGGTGAACCATGGGGCCTACTGCCGCCTGAGCCGACGGAGGAGGAGGTGCAGGCTTCCCTCGCGACGGAAAGGGAGATACTCGAACGACTCAACGCGGACGATCTGCGGGAACTCAATTCGGCCTTCGAGGCCGTGGCATCAAAGAAGGGGTATGAGCCGGATTGGTTGCGACCGGGGAAAGACGGCGTGTCCTCGGTCTACAGGATGGCCTGCGAACTAGCCCGCCAGAATGAGTGTGATACCTTCTACCGCTCACTATCCTGGTCCGTGCACGGATCGCATGCGTTCACCTCGGCGATCATTCAGGGTACCATGGGTATCCACCCGGTGCGGTGATCACGCTACTCCTGGTACCGGTGTTCTACTCGATTGCGGTGCTGGAGCTCAAGATCATCAAGTGGGTGCCCGGAGAGCACGCCTGAGCCTTAGACGACGGCAAGTCGATCGCTCTCGGCCGGATCCTCATCCCCCGATGTGATGCCAAGAAACCGCGCCAGGTATGGTGCGGTTCGACTCTCGGTCGCCCTGGCCACCTCGGCCGGGCTTCCGGCAGCGACGACGTGCCCCCCTTCCTCCCCCGCCCCGGGACCGATGTCGATCACCCAGTCACTGCCCGCCACGATGCGCATCTCGTGCTCCACCACGATCACGGTGTTCCCCGCTTCGACCAGGCCGTCCAGCTGCGCCACCAGCCGCTCCACATCGGCCGGATGGAGACCGGTGGTGGGCTCGTCGAGGACGTAGAGCGTGTCGCCCCGATGAATCCGCTGTAGCTCGGTCGCGAGCTTGATCCGCTGGGCCTCCCCGCCGGAGAGCTCGGTGGCCGGCTGACCCAGCCGGAGATAGCCGAGCCCCACCTGGCGCACGACGTCGAGGGCCCGGCGGACGTGGGGCTCGCCGGCAAAGAAGGCGAACGCTGCATCCACCGTCATGCCAAGCACTTCGGCGATGTTCTTCTCCTGATACTTGATCTCCAGGGTCTTCGCGTTGTAGCGGGCTCCGTGGCAGGTGGGACAGGGGGCGTACACGCTGGGGAGAAAGAGCAGCTCGACCATGACGAAGCCTTCGCCCTGGCAGGTCTCGCAGCGTCCCTTGGCCACGTTGAAGGAAAAGCGGCCGGCATCGTAGCGCCGGGCGCGGGCCTGCTTGGTCGCCGCGAAGAGCCGGCGCACATGGTCGAACAGTCCGGTGTAGGTGGCCAGGTTGGATCGGGGGGTGCGTCCGATGGGCTTCTGATCCACCACCACCAGGCGTTTAACACCTTCCATCCCCGCCGTGATGCGGCCACCGGTCGGGCCCACGGCCGCGCGCTCCAGCTCCTCGCCTTCTTCCTCCGCCGCCGGCAACTCATGACCCAGCTCCGCCGCCACCAGCTCGACCAGCGCCTGACTCACCAGACTCGACTTCCCCGAGCCGGAGACGCCGGTCACCGTGGTGAAGACCCCCAGGGGGAAGGCGACGTCGAGGTGGTGCAGATTGTTCCGGGTGACGCCGCTCAGCTCTAACCACGCCTGGGGCCGTCGTGGCGTCCGCTCGGGCGGAGCGTGATCCTCGAAGAGGTAGCGGCGGGTCCGGGACTCCTCGACCGCCGCCAGTCCCTCCGTCGGGCCGCTGTAGAGAATCCGTCCCCCCTGCTCGCCCGCGTCGGGTCCCACGTCCACCACCCAATCCGCGTGGCGGACCACATCCAGGTCGTGCTCCACCACGAACAGGGAGTTGCCCGAGGTCTTCAGGTTGTCGAGCGCCGAGACCAGAGCCTCGGTGTCTCTCGGATGGAGGCCGGCGGACGGCTCGTCGAGCACGTAGGCGACGCCGAAGAGGTTGGAGTGCACCTGGGTCCCCAGCCGGAGCCGCTGCAGCTCGCCGGGCGACAAGGTGGGGGTGCTGCGGTCCAACGACAGATAACTCAGACCCAGATCGAGCAGAATCTCGAGCCGAGCCACCAGGTCCTCGGCGATCCGCTGGGTGACCACCGCCTTCTCCGGATGCTCCTGCCTCAGCTTTGCAGTGCCGGCCCGGCCCTCGGCGTAAGGGCCGAAGATTCCCTTCAGCCGCTGAAGCGGCAGCTGGGACAGGTCGGCGATGTCCAGGCCGGCAAACTTCACCGACAGCGATTCCCGCCGGAGCCGCTTGCCACCGCAGAGCGGACACAGGCTGCTCAGCATGTACTGCGCCGCTCGCCGCTTCATCATCGGACTATGGGTGTTCGCGAAGCTGTGCAGCACATGCCGCCGGGCCCCGGTGAAGGTGCCCATGTAGCTGGGCTCCTCCTTCCGCTTCAGCGCCCGCCTGACCTCGTCCAGGCTATATCCGGGATAGACCGGAACCGTGGGCTGCTCGTCCGTGAAGAGGATCCAGTCCCGAGTCTTTTTGGGAAGCTCGCGCCACGGACGGTCCACATCGTGGCCCAGCGTGGTCAGGATGTCGCGCAGATTCTGCCCCTGCCACGCGGTCGGCCAGGCCGCGACGGCGCGCTCGCGGATGGTGAGCGAATCGTCCGGCACCATCGAGCGCTCGGTGACCTCGTAGATGCGGCCGAGCCCGTGACACTGGGGACAGGCCCCCTCCGGCGTATTGGGGGAAAACGACTCGGCGTACAACAGGGGCTGGCTGGGGGGATAGTCTCCGGCCCGGGAGTACAGCATCCGCAGCAGATTGGAGAGGGTGGTGACGCTTCCCACCGAGGAGCGGGTGGTGGGTGAGCCCCGCTGCTGTTGCAGCGCCACCGCCGGCGGCAGGCCCTCGATGCTGTCGACGTCCGGGACGGCCATCTGGTGAAACAGCCGCCGGGCATAGGGCGACACCGACTCGAGGTACCGGCGCTGCGCCTCGGCGTAGAGGGTGCCGAATGCCAGGGAGGATTTCCCCGAGCCGGACACGCCGGTGAAGACCACCAGGGCGTCGCGGGGGAGATCGAGATCGACGTCCTTGAGGTTGTGCTCCCGGGCGCCGCGCACGTGGACCATGCCGGTGGCGTCCTTGGCCGCGTGCCGCCTGCGATGGGTTGGTGTGGTCATTCAAACGGCTCACCGGTGTAAGGATCCACAGGACCAGCGTATTGGAGGCTGGATTAGCTTTCTGTGTCCGATGACCCGCCACGACGCCTCCTAAGCGTTAAATTGGAGCTCGGTCTTGAAAACCGCCGAACGGGAAACCGTTCCGTGAGTTCGAATCTCACCCACGCCGCTGTCTCTCCCAGACTTAGCTCCGTAATACATTCATGAGAAAGATCATCTCAATCACCCAAGTCACTCTCGACGGCGTCATGCAGGCGCCCGGGGGTCCCGAGGAGGATCCGAGCAACGGGTTCACCCACGGAGGCTGGGCCATGCCCTTCGTGGACGAAGCCGCAAGGGAGGTAATCGACGAGACGATCGCCGGTAAGTTCGACATGCTTTTGGGACGCCGGACCTACCAAATCTTCGCGGCCTATTGGCCGCACCATGACGACAACCCGATCGGCAGGGCGTTCAACCAGGCGACGAAATACGTCGTCACGCGGAGCCTCGATCGTTTGGACTGGATGAAATCGCGGCGTATTAGTGGAGACGTTGTTCCTGAGCTGCGCCAGCTGAAGGCATCAGAGGGGGCCGCGTTGCACGTGTGGGGCAGCAGCGAATTACTACAAACCCTCATCGCCGCTGATCTCGTCGACGAGTATCGCCTCTGGGTATTTCCGGTGGTGCTCGGCCAAGGAAAACGGCTGTTTGGGAATGGCTTGCCGCCACGGGGCCTCACTCTGGTCGAGACCCGAAGCACCCCTAGCGGTGTCCTCGCCACCAGGTACGCTCCGGCCGGTCCCCTTGCGACGGAGTGAGTACGATCGACCCAGGCGATGTTGTGAAGTGAGTTGAACTGAGCGGATCCACCCGAATGATCTTGGACTTAACGCGATACCGCAAAGCCGGCCCATTCCCGGCGTAGAGCCTCCGCCGTGGGCAGATCGACGGTGATGCTCCGGTACAATTCCCTCGCCAC
>DASSED010000122.1:0-3295 GCA_035695405.1 Gemmatimonadales bacterium | reverse complement strand
CTTCCCCATCCCTGCTTTTTCGAGAGGCCGGCGCATCGATGTGCCGTCGCAAGCAGCGGGAGATAGGTCCCGCTAGTTCAGCGGCTTCGCTCTCCACGACTCACGCGACTTTGCATGCCTCGACTATTGCGCCAGTTCTCCGAAAAGGATGGGATGGGCGTTCTACCCATTCCATCCTTTTCGGTCATTCTCCCCTCCCCCGCATGCGGGGGAGGGGTCAGGGGTGGGGGAGCCCTCCCCGCCCATCACAACAAAACGCCCTCCGCAGCGAGTGACTGCGGAGGGCTCTACGGGGGAGCAAGCGGTTCGCATTGGGGCGAGACCACCTACTTCTGATGTTGGCCGGGCTACTGGATCGTCAGCTCCGGGTGGCGCAGGAAGTAATCGCTCGTGTCGACGGCCGGGGCCCGGGGCAGCAGCTCGGGATGGCGCAGGAAGTAGTCCGAGCGGTCGATGGCGGCCGCGGCCCACACGGTCATCCCGGGGTGACGCTGGGCGAAGTCCGTGCCGATGTTGAACTCAGCCAGTTGGGCAGCCATGCGGCGCTGCGCAAAGTCCGTGCCCAGGTTGAACTCGGCCAGCTTGGCCGCCGCGCGGCGCTCAGCGTAGTCAGAGCCCTTGTAGTAGGCGCCGGTGTTGGAGGCTACGGGCATGCCGCCGGGATGGCGCAGGCCGTAGTCGTCCAGCGAGCTGCTGCGGGACGGGCGGTTGGTGAAGCTGGAGGTGGCGATGGCGAGAGCGACGACGGCGATCACGATCACGGTTGCGGAAGTGCGGTTGTTGTTCATCTCTGGTCTCCTGGATCGGTCTGGTTGGTTGTTCCGATCAATGAGCCCAGTGTAGCCAGCCGCCGTTTCTAACCGTCTCGGTTGGCGTGTTTTCCGCGTGTGTTTTGTGTGTCTTCCGGGAATTGCTCTCCCCCTGCCCGGTGGCCCCGCGTGTGATGGACCGTACTACTCGGCGGGATGGCTGGCGAAGGCCAGCGCCTCGTCCAGCGACATGCGCGCTCCCTTGGCGCGCTGTTTGACCAGCGTCTTCTCGTCCAGTTCCTGGCTCAGGCTCTTGAGGCGTTGGTCGAACTCATTGCTGTCCACGTACAGCAGGCGGATGCCGAAAGTGGTGAGCTGGCGCTCGGTGGCGCCCGCCAGCATGGCTGCGCGGCGGTGATCCCCCGCCGCGACGGCGATGGCCATGAAGCCCGCCAGGCATGCGCACAGTCCGCGCGGATCCATCACGCGCAGGTTGAGGTCCAGGCTTTCTTGCACAAATCTCTTGCCGGCCTCAAGGTCTCCGGACAGCCAGGCCAGATGTCCGAGCCGGCGCTCAACGTAGGCCATGAAGTTGATGTCCCCGAGGCTTTGGTAGATCGATCGGCCCTCGGCATACAATCCGCGGGCTTGTGCCAGATCGCCCTCGCTCAGGGAAACATCGCCCAGGAAGATCAGCGTATGGGCGCGGCCCAATCGGCCCGGCGAGCCAACCTGGTTCCACACCTCCAGGCTCTTCTCGAGGGCCCGGCGCGCCTGCGGGAACTCACTGCGGATGACGTGCCGCAGACCGAAGTTGCTCATCGCACTGGCGATGGTGGCCGCGTCCTGCAGCTCTTCGCCGATGCTCAGCGCCTCCTCCAATTCCGAGAATTGGTCCGAAGGATTGAAGTCTGCCCAGTACATGAAGCTGATGCCGTTGAGGGCCTTGGCCCGCGCGAGCGAGCGTTTCTGGCCTTCCGGTTTGGCCAGTGCCTGGCGCAGGCGATCGTTCCAGTCCGAGCTTGGCAGCCCGCGGCCGAACCAGAAGTACACAAGGGCGCCGAGGATGCGCAGCGCCAGGTCGGCTTTACCGCTCGCGGTGGCCCATTCGATGGCGGAGCGCAGGTTGTCGAATTCCCGATCCAGCCGTCGAAACCAGGCGCCCGAATCGGGGGCGAAGAGCTCGGACTCTGCGGTCTCAGCCAGGCCCAGGTAGAACTCGATGTGTCGATCGCGGATCTGGGATGCCTCGCCGGAGCCCATGAGCTTCTCAAGGGCGTACTGGCGGATGGTCTCCAGCAGTCGGTAGCGGGTCTCACCAGAGTCCGACGAGTCCACTGCGATGAGGGACTTGCCCACGAGCCTGCCCAGCAGGTCGAGCACCTCTCCCGTTGCGAGGCCCGTACTGCAGACAGCCTCCGCCGCGCCGAGCGTGAAACCGCCCGAGAAGACCGAGAGCCGGCGCAGCAGGACGCGTTCGGGCTCGGTCAACAGGTCATGGCTCCAATCGATGGCCGCGCGCAGCGTTTGGTGCCTCGGGATGGCGGTGCGGCTGCCGGCGGTCAGCAGTGAGAAGCGGTCATCCAGCCTCGAGGCGATCTCCTCCACCGAGAGCATGCGCGTTCGCGCCGCGGCCAGCTCGATCGCCAGCGGGATGCCGTCCAGCCGTTTGCAGATCTGCACCACGGCCGCGGCGTTCTGTTCGTTCAAGGCGAAGTTGGAGGCCGCATTCTCGGCGCGCTCATGGAAGAGCCTAATGCCCTCGAAGGCGTCGAGTTCCTTCGGCGTAAGGTCGAGGCGCTCCTCCGGAAGGGGCAGCGAGGGTACCTGCCAGACGGTCTCGTTGAACAAGCCGAGGCCCTCGATGCTGGTGGCGAGGATCTTCAGCCTGGGGCATTCCCCCAGCAGTTGCTCGGCGACCTGCGCGCAAGCGCGGATGAGATGCTCACAGTTGTCCAGTACCAGCAGGGCTTCGCGGACCTTGAGCTGGCGCAGCACCGACACCATCAGAGCCTCGGAGGCCACTTCCCGCACCTGCAGCGCCTGGGCCAACTCCTGCGGGATCAGTCCGGGCTCGGACAGGCTCGCCAGCGACACCCACAGGACCCCGTCCTTGAACTTCGTGAGCGCCTGCCCCGCGGCTTCGATAGCCAGGCGCGTCTTGCCCACGCCGCCGGGACCGGTCAGCGTGACGAGCCGCGAGGCGTGCAGCAGTTTGGCGATCTCTTTGAGGTCGCGTTCGCGGCCCACAAAACTTGTCAGAGGCACAGGGATATTGTTCGTGGCGCCGCCAGTCGTGACGTGCGCCGGCTCGACGGCCGCGCGGACCTGCGGCCTGGCCTTGCCTGACTTGAGCTCCTCATACAGCAGCCGCGTCTGCTCGGAGGGTTCCACGCCGAAGTCCTTCAGCGTCTTGACGCAGCGCTCATACGTCGCCGCCACGCGCGACATGTCGCCGTTCGCGCCGTGGGCAGACATCAGCGCGCGGTAGGCGGCCTCGGGCCGTTGGCCGAAGGCGATCCACTTCTCGGCCCAGATCAACGCAT
>DASSED010000121.1:0-21007 GCA_035695405.1 Gemmatimonadales bacterium | reverse complement strand
AGGCGGTGCGGCATCATGTGTTCGTCACCGAGATCGCGAGCGGCGCCACCCGCGATCTCACTCCCGGCGACTTCGACGCCCCTCCCCATAACTACGAGGACGGCGCCGTCGCGTTCTCACCCGACGGACGCGAGATCGCCTTCGTGTCCAAGCGCGGACCCCCGGACTCCGAGATGTGGACCACCAACCACGACGTGTGGACCGTACCGGTGACCGGCGGCGAGGTGAAGCAGGTGACGCCGAACCCTGCGGCGGACATGGAACCGGCCTTTTCTCCCGACGGCAAGTCGATCGTGGTGCGTGCCCAGCGGCGCCCGGGGTTCGAGGCCGACCGCTGGTATCTCGATCTCTATGATCGCGTTTCGGGCGCCAAACGCACGGTCTTTGAGTCGCCCGACTTGTCGGTTGACGATTTCCGCTTCTCCCCCGACGGGCGCACGATTTGGTTCACTGCACTCAAGGATGGGGCGGAGAATCTGTACACCATTCCCGCGACCGGTGGTGTCCCCAAGCTGGTGGTGCAGGGCGGGGCGGTTGCCGCCTTTCAGGTGGCGAACGAGTTCGCCGTCTTCACGAAGTCCACGCTTGTAGCACCCGCCGAGCTGTTCCGCGTCAGCAGCGACGGCACCACCCGGCGGCTCACCCAGGAGAACGCCGGCTGGCTCGCCACGGTCGAGCTTCCCAAGCCGGCGAGTCGGACTGTGAGCGGAGCCGGCGGCACCCCGGTGCAGTACTGGCTGCTCAAGCCACCTCATTTCGACGCTTCGAAGACCTATCCGGTCGTCTTTCTGATTCACGGGGGGCCCCAGAGTGACTGGCCGGATGGCTGGTCCAACCGGTGGAACCCGGCGCTGTGGGCCGCGCAGGGCTGGATCGTGGCCGCGCCCAACCCGCGGGGCTCGACCGGGTTCGGGCAGCAGTTCGTGGATCAAATCTCCCAGGATTGGTGTGGCAAGGTGATGGGCGATCTCGATGCCGTCTTCGATTCCGTCGCCCACTCGCCGAACGTGGATTCGACCCGGATGGGCATTGCGGGCGCGAGCTACGGCGGCTACGCGGTCGATTGGCTCATCGGCCACACCAATCGTTTCAAGGCCGCGGTGAGTCACGACGGCGTCTTCAATCTCGAGTCGATGTCCCTCGCGACCGAGGAGCTCTGGTTTACCGATTGGGACTTGGGTGGGCCACCATGGAGTGCAAAGGCGCGGGCCAACGTTGCGCGCTGCTCACCCCACCTTTCGGCCGATAGAATCACGACCCCGACTCTGGTGATCACCAACCAGCAGGATTTCCGGGTACCGGTGGATCAGGGGCTTCAGCTCTTCACCGCGTTGCGACGCAACGGGGTGCCGTCGGAAGCGCTGGTATTCGAGGACGAGGGGCATTGGGTTTTGGGCGCGCTGGACAGCAAGCGTTGGCACGAGACCGTCTTTTCGTGGATGCGGAAGTACCTCACGCCGCTTTCGCCGTGACCTTGCAGTAGGCGAGGAATCCCGGCTTTATCGTGACGGGCCCGGGGAGTCTTGCAGCGTATTGTGAAACGCGGCGATCTCCCACCCGCCGCCTCGTCTTGGGAGCACCATGGAGAAACAGGCCCGGTGCCGTCCCGCCAGCGGACCTTGCGGTACATCCAGCACCGAATGCACGTGCACCAGGGCCACGTCCGGGTGCAGCAGGCGAGCGGTCTCGAGCGTCATGTTAACCGTGCTGCCCAGATATATGGTCCGGAAGATCGCCGCGTGCCCGGCGGCGATCGCTGGGCGGCCCTGGTGGTGCTCGCCCCGGATGTTGACGAAATCGGCGTCTTGGGCAAAGTGACTGGCGAACGCCGAGGCATCCACGGCATTCCAGGCAGCCTCGAGCTGGCGGACGATGTTCTCGAGAGCGCTTCGAGCTCCTGGAGATAGATCGACAGGCATAGTTTCCTGAGGGGAGGCCATCAGTCACCTGGCGCGTGATTCGAGTTCCAGAAGTCCCGCAGCAGCAGCCAGGAGCCGTCCGGCTGCTTCTTTCGGATCTCGATGAACTTGCCGCTCGCCTTGGACGGGGTCTTTGCTCCCGGAGGCATCATCGTGATCTCGTAGGTGCCGCGGGTGTATGCGGTGCTTCCGTTGCCCTCGATCTCGACCAGCCGAGGCTCGAAGGCGGTGATCTTGGGAAAGCGGCTGACGTATTGCTGGATCGCTGCCCGTCCTTTCACCACTCCCTCGTTCGGGGGCAGCAGCATCCCGTCCTCGGTGTAGAGCGCCGCGACGCCGGCCGCGTCCCCACTCAGCATCGCCTTGGTGAACCGGTCGGTGCCATCCTGTATCCCTTTGCGGTCGGCGTCGGTGAGCTGGGCCGCCACGGGCTCGCCCCGGCACAGCAGAAAGACGGCCAGGGAGATCAGGGTAAACGTCCACTGCTTGGGCATTGGTCCTCCCATCGCATGACTACCGTTTGGTCGGAGCGAGATCCGAGTTCCAGATCACCCGGGTGACGGTCCACGTGCCGTCGCCCTGTTTGTGCCAGACTGCCAGAACCTTTCCTTTATCCTTGACTGGCTTGTTGCTCCCCGGCGGCGTCATGCTGGTCTCGAAGGTTCCCCGCGGGTACGCGAAATTTTCATCTCCCTCGACCTCCTCCAGCTGCTGCTTGAACTCGGTGAACTTGGGGAGTCCCTGGAAGAACTTTCGAATCGCTTCGCGCCCCCGCACCTCGGCGCTGTTAGGCGGAAGCAGTACCGCATCCTCACTGTAGAACGCGACCACCGCAGGCATGTCTCCGGCCATCATCTTCTCGTCGAACCGGGCGATGTAGGCGCGAATCGAGTCCCGGTCGGCATCGGTCAGGGCTGCGGCGGTTCCACCCGTCTTCTCGGCGGGCTTCTCCCGCTGGCAACCAGCCACAGCAAGCGCTCCAACAGCAACGGACGCGATGAACGCGCGCGTGACGGTCATAGGGAAGCCTCCAGAGTGGGTTGCGATAACCTACAGCCCGGACCCCTGAGCGCCAGCGGCGAGGAGAATCCTCTCGCGCGGCTTGGGACTGCGACGAAGGATGTCTCCCACGCATCGCAACTCTGACGGATCAGTCGTCTCAATCCTGGAGCAAACGATGAAGATCGGATACTCAGTCGTGGGATACTCAGTCATGATGCTGTTGGCGCTATCCCTCGCCACTCAACGGCTCGCCGCTCAACAGCCCCAGCAATCCGCCCCGGTCGACAGCGCACGACGCGGGATGATGCGCAGCGAGATGCAGGCGCATGTCCGCACGATGGATTCGACCACCACTGTCCTGGACAGCCTGGTCGGCCGGATGAATCGCGCCACCGGCAATGCCAAGGTCACCGCCATGGCTCAGGTGATCAACACGCTCGTCGCCGAACGCAAGGCCATGCGCTCGTCCATGCACCGGATGATGGAGGCGCATGGCGAGAGAATGCGAGGGGATCACAGGATGAAGCCGATGTCGTCCGATTCGGCGCACGGCCACTCGGAGTAGCTCAGTTCAGCTGCTAAGAGCCCTCAGCCCGATCGCGCTCGTGCAGCTTCTTGCACCGTTGGCCTGTAAGAACTTAGGGATTGGCACACAGCTCGCATACTGATCCGCCGTCCCTAACACTTTTCGAGGCCACCATGAAGCGTAGTATCGCGGTGAGTTGGTGTGCCGGCCTGGCGCTCGGGCTGATCGCAGCGCCACTCTCGGCCCAGACGACGGTTCAAGGTGCCGTGATCGTGCAGAGCGGTCCGGACGCGGGAATCGCCAATCGCGCCCGCAGAATGATGGGCGCGGAGGTCATCGTCGTGGAGCGCATCCGCGGCCGCTATGGCTGGTGGAGAAACTCCCAGTATCGGGTGTTCACGGTGTACTCCGACGGGATCCGTTTCTACCGCCGCCCTTTCGGTCGTACGGTGCTCCGCCGGGTAATCGTGTACGAACGTGGGGGCCGCTATTACATCAACGACACGCAGTGGAAGCGGCACCGCTACGATCATGACGACCGCTATGGTCACGACGACCGTGATGGGGATGACGATCGGAATGATGATGGCTACCGGAACCGTCATGGCAACGGCAACCATTACGGCTGGCATAAAGACTAGATCAGTGAGCTCCTGACTCGTCTCGGAGCTGAGTGGAGGACGCCCCCGGATCCCGGGGGCGTTTTCCTTTCAGAGGAGTCGCATTCCCATTTCCCAGGTGGTATCGTGGAAGGCCGGAACACGTTCTAGCACTTTATGACGGAGGAAAACATGAACGACATCATGATCACCAGGGCCAGCTCTATTGGGGCTTTGGCACTGCTTGCGCCCGCAATTCTGCTGGCACAACAGCCGAACTTCAGCGGCACGTGGAAGCTCGATCTCGCCAAGAGCCAGCTGAGCGGTGTGGCGTACACGTTCGACAAGAAGCCATCGGGCACCTGGCACTACTCCGGCGGGGGGTTCGACGCCGATTTTGATCTGACCGGGAAGGAATACACCATGCCCAGCGGAGTATCGATTATTGGTAAAGAGGTCAGTCCGACATCATGGCAGCTGACTTTTCGAATGAACGGGAAATTGATTTCCGAATCCAAGGTGACTCAGAGCGGAAATTCATTGAATTGGGTTTCTGATGTCACGAGTCCCGACGGCAAGACCGTGAAGCAGACCTCCACTGACACCCGCATATCCGGCGGACCTGGTTTCGTGGGCAAATGGAAGTCAGGCAACCTGAAAGGCGAGTCCACGACGCTGAAGATCACCATGCAAGGCACTGACAGTGTGACGATCGAGGTGCCGGAGTTTCAGCAAGTGGTCGAAGGAAGCTTCGATGGCAAGGATCATCCGGTCATGCAAGCCGGACAGGCCTCCAAGTTCACGAACAGCTTCGTGAAAGGCGGGCCTAACAGCTTCAAAATCCACACGAAGCTAAATGGCAAACCGTTTGCGGTCGACGTCTACACTCTTTCCTCTGATGGCAAGACTCTGACCGACGAGACAACCGTCACCGCCACGAACGAGAAGACCAAATCTGTATTCGACCGCCAGTGACTGGCTCGGCCTGAAGAACAAACAGGCGTGAATCGATGGAAGTCTTCGAGATCGTCATAGCGTTGCTGGTGGGTGGCGCGGTGCTGGCCGCGCTGGCGCGGCGGGCCGGCGTGCCGTACCCCGCGCTGGTCGCCCTGGCCGGGGCAGCGCTCGCGCTGGTCCCCGGCCTGCCCACGATGACGCTCGATCCCGAGCTGGCGCTGGCACTGTTCGTCGCCCCCGTCCTGGTTGACGCCGCCTTCGACACCTCGCTTCGGGACCTGCGGGCCAACTGGCGCGCGGTCACCAGTCTGGCTCTCGGCGCCGTCGCTCTCACCATCGCCGTGGTCGCCGTCATTGCCCGGATGCTGGTCCCCGACCTGCCATGGGCCGCCGCGATCGCGCTCGGCGCCATCGTGGCACCGCCGGATGCTGCCGCCGCCACGGCGGTACTCCGGCAGCTTCGGCCACCCCACCGTCTGCTCGTTATCCTCGAAGGTGAGAGCCTCTTCAACGACGCCAGCGCGCTGATCGTCTACCGGCTCGCGGTCGGTGCGACGGTCACCGGCTTTCTCTCCGGCTGGAGCGTCCTGCCGACCCTGGTCGGGGTCATGCTGGGAAGCGTGCTGCTCGGGCTCCTTCTCTCCCGGGCCACAATGTTCGTGAGCGCGCGGATCAGCGATGTGGCGACCGCCGTGGTGTTCCAGTTCGGCTGGACCTTCGGCTCCTGGATCCTGGCGGAGCAGCTCCACCTCTCGGCCATCATCACCCTGGTGGTCTTCGCCATGGCCACGTCGCGCGAGGCGGCCGAGATCCTGCCCGCGCGGATCCGGATTCCGTCGTGGGCGGTGTGGGAGGTGGCCGTCTTCGTGCTCAACGTGCTCGCCTTCATCCTGGTGGGCTTCCAGCTCAAGGTCATCGCCGCGCGGCTGACCGGCGCCACCGGCGCCCGCTACGTTCTGGTGGCAGCGGCGGTAACCGGCGCCGTGATCCTGGCGCGCCTCGCCTGGGTCACCGGAGCGGCCGGGTTCAGCCGCTGGCGCTGTCGCCCTCATCCCAGTGGCAGGCCCGGGCCGCGAGATGCGGTGGCGCTCGATCCTCGGAGCGCCGGTCTGATCGGCTGGTGCGGCATGCGCGGTACCGTCACCATTGCGGCGGCGCTCGCGCTCCCGACCGGATTTCCCTACCGCGACCTGATCCTGGTCGCTGCCTTCGGCGTGGTGCTCGGCACCCTCGTGCTCCAGGGGCTGACCCTTCGGCCGCTGTTGCTCGCGTTGCGACTCGAGGACGACGGAACTGTGGATCGCGAGGTGCGGCTGGCGCGGGTCGAATCGCTCAGGGCGGCGCTGGAGGCGGCGGTATGCTGCCCCGGTGCCGAGACGGCGGAACTGGTCCGACACCGCTATCAGCTCCAGCTGCGGCGAGCGGAGCAGGAGCTGGAGATGGACGGAGGGGACGGCAGACGGGTCGCGCCCGCGCCGGCGACGACCGAGGAAACCGATGGTTTTGATGGTGACGCGGCGGTGGTGCGCGCTGCCACCGACGCGCAGCGCAAGCGCTTGGTGGCGCTCCGGGCCGACGGGACCATCGGCGACGCGGCGTTTCAGCGGGTGGAGGAGGAGCTGGACTGGGCCGAGCTGGACTGGGCGCAACTGCTTCAGGCGGGACAGCCGTCAGACGGGCAAGGGTAGCCGGTTGGCACCACTCGAACCCTAGAGATGCGCTCTTGGAGACCCGAAAGTCACACTTGTCGGCTGCGAGCTCACACTAGGGCACCACCAAGTCAGACTTGGCCCGACGGAACACCGACTAGGCCGTTGAGAACTCACCCTTGGTCCCCGAGAACTCATACCTGCGCCCTGGGAGCTCCGACTCGTCCCCCGAGAACTCAGACTTGGTCACCGATAACTCAGATTTGTTCGCTGATATCTGAGACTTGGCCGCCAGGCATTCCCACTGGCCACTCCGAGGTCGCACTAGATGCGTTGAGGCTCGCACTTGAAGACGTGAGACTCACACTCGCCCCGCCGCGCTGATCGCTTCGGACCTCGCGATCGTCACAACGAGGTTCACACCTTCGGCTTTGTCCCCGAAAACTCACGTAACTCCGAGCCAATCTCGTAACGGCACACTGTATGCCTCTCCCCATCGCGAGCGAGCGGAAGCCGAGTCCGCTCGACTCTTTCCCTCACTCGAATCGCCGGACCGCGTGACTCGGCCACCGCCGGCCAGCTGGAAAGCAGGAAAAGCAGTATGAATTCCCGTGTACGGAGTGTCGTCGAAATGGGGAGACGGGCCTTGGCCTTCTTCGAGGCTCACCCGGACCAGAGTCTGGGAAGCCTCCCCGCGCTGTCCCGCCTGAAGGAGCTCCTCGCCCGGGCGGACCAGCTTCTCATCCAGCAGCGGGACGGCATCAGTGAAGTCCGGGCCGCCACTGCGGAGAAGCGGGACCTCCGCCGGAAGATACGGCGGACCCACCTGCCTCACTTCACCCGTGTCGCCGAAGCCGCCGCGGTCGAGCGGCCCGAGCTCGCCGGGAAACTGGAGCTTCCCAATGAAGCGCTGCCCTACCTGGCGTTTCGGACGGCGGTGCAGGGCATCCTCACCGAGGCCCAGAAGGAAAAGGATCTGCTGCTGAAGCATGGCCTGGTGGAACCCGCGCTGGAGAGTCTCGCCGCCGCGGGCACGCAGTTCGACCGCGCCGTGGAGCGAGGTCTCAGCGGCCGCCGAGCCCACGTCGGCGCCCGGGCGGAGCTGGAGGCGACCGCGGACGAAGTGCTCCAGCAGGTGAGACAGTTGGACGGTCTGGTCCGCTTCCACTTTGCCGACGACGTCGAAGCCCGCGCCGTCTGGCGCAGCGCCAGCAACACGATCGGGCCGCCGAGAGCGAGCGGTGAGGAAGGGGGGAAGCGGGGGAGCCACGACGTGGGAAATCACGACGTCCAACCCACGCCACCGCCGTCCACCGGTGAGATCAAGCCGGCGGCTTGAGCTGCGCACCACGGAAACCCGGAGGCCGCACGGAAACTGCCAAAGCTCCGAGGACAATGTTTGTGGGGGTGGTGGTGCAACCTCCGGGGTTTTCCGTGTTTCCGTGGTGCGCAATTGCTTTGCAGTAAAGAGAACACGTCAACGCTCATTCCGGCCGGATGACACGCTCCCGGCCGTCGTGGTTCTTGAGCCGCAGCGTCGTCCGCTCTTCTTCGGCCAAGACCTGGATATAGGTCGGGTCGTCCGCACCGGCGATGAGAAGTCCCGAGCCGGTCTTGCCGGCTCCCAGCTTCACGTTGGGCCGACCCTCCGCGTTCATCAGGCGGAGCAGGACGGTCTCCGGATAGGGCTTCCCCTTCCAGATGACCTTGGGATCCTCGGGCAGGATGCTGATGCTGGCCCGGACCTTCCCCCGCTGGTCCACGATCTCGAGCGCCCGCCCGCGGAGCACGTCCGGTGGATGGCCAGGATGGACCGATTGAACGGACTGATAGCCGAAGATTCCCAGATTCAGGGCGGTGAGTAAGCTGAGTAGCGGAGCTTGCATGTTGGGGCTCACTGATTGAGGACTTAGCCCCAACATAATCCTTTATCGGATCCGGATATCCTCTCCCATCAGTTCGGGCATACCCGGTTGGGATCCATCTCGCAGGGCTGGGCGACCGGATGCGCCGTGGTCGCCCGCCGGTCCTCCCAAGTCACATGGGCGAGTGGGAGACCGCCTGACCGCCTGACCGCCTGACCGATATATTCACCCGACGCACCCCACACCCGGAGAAGCCGCGTGGCCAAGACCGCCGACAAGCTCAAGCGCAGTGTGTACGAGGAGAAACTGGCGGAGCTGCATCTCGAGCTGGTCAAGCTGCAGTACTGGATCAAGGATAGCGGCCAGAAACTGGTCCTCATCTTCGAAGGCCGGGACGCGGCGGGGAAGGGCGGGGCCATCAAGAGCATCACCGAGCCGCTCAATCCGCGCGGCTGCCGGGTTGTCGCCCTGGGTACGCCGTCCGACCGGGAGAAAACTCAGTGGTACTTCCAGCGCTATGTCGAGCACCTGCCCGCAGCGGGGGAGATCGTGCTGTTCGACCGGAGCTGGTACAACCGGGCGGGGGTGGAGCACGTCATGGGCTTCTGCACCGACGACGAGTACATCGAGTTCATGCGGGCCTGCCCCGAATTCGAGCGCATGCTGATCCGTTCCGGGATCATCCTCCTCAAGTACTGGTTCTCCGTCAGCGACGCGGAGCAGGAGCGACGCTTCGAGGAGCGCGCGGGAAACCCCGCGCGGCGCTGGAAGCTGAGCTCCATCGACCTCCAATCCATGGACAAATGGGTGGAATACTCCAAGGCCAAGGACGAGATGTTCCGCCATACCGATATCAAGCAGGCGCCCTGGTGGACCGTGGAAGCGGACGACAAGCGCCGGGCACGGCTCAACTGTATCGCCCACATCCTCAGCTCTGTGCCCTACCAGGACGCAATCCCGCCCGCGCTTCATCTGCCGCACCGCCGCCCGCCCGACGACAGCTATATCCGGCCCCCCAAGGGGGAGCAGAACTTCGTCCCCGACGTGGCGGTCTGAACCGCCCAGCTAAGCCAGACGGCTACCTCGGCTCGATGACTCTGAGGCCAATCCCGGATACATTGCGCGAGCGGGTTGCGAGGCTCGCAAGCGTCCGCCCGTCCGCCTGTCCGCCTGTCCGCCTGTCTACATCCCCGGCTCGAACATGATGTGCGCCTTGGGCGTGCCGGGATCCATGATCCACGGACCTCCTTCGACCGGTGTCGCCGAAAGGCCGGTGGACCGCTGGGTGGCGAAGGGGACATACATCACGAAAAAGGGCTTGGCTTTCGGAGCGGTGCCCGACGTGGGATCGAAGCTTCCGGCTGGACCGGTGAGCGAATACAGCATCGCCGGGTGATTCGGGAGCCGAAGCTTCCCCGCGCGTACCTCCGCGAACCGCACGCTGTCCACCTTGTCTCCTTCGATGCCGCGGGCTCTCAACGAGCGTCCTCGGGCCATGAACGGCTCGAGCGACCTGTGGTAGCACGCCACGTGGAACTGGTCCGATTTGGGATTGCTGGCCAGGCAGATCAGCTCACCCCGTCCCCGCCTGAGCCTGGTGAGGTGTCCGTCGGCGGCATAGCCCAGCACCGTGGCGCCGGCCCGGAGGCTCTCCGGCGCTGCCAGCACCGCAGCTTGGATCTGCTCCTCGGCCGGCAGGATGGTCGGAGAGACAGACGCCGAGTCGGCCTGGGCTTGTGCGCCCGGTGCCTGGAACAGCGCTCCACCGAGTGCCACTGTGAGGACACGAATCATCAGTGACGACTGCATGAGGATATTCCCTTTGGCTTTACTACGAACTTGCTTCCGGGGCAACATGGGGCGCGGATCGAGGTGTCGCAAGCCGGTCGCAGCATGGTCAATGACCAACAACAGCGAACCACGGAAACACGGAGCCTACACGGAAACTGCCACGCTGATGAGTCCGTGCTGCTTCCGTGGTTTTCCGTGTTCCCGTGCTGCGCAGTCGCCTTGGGTGCCGAAGAGAGGAACCCTGCGGCTTCGCCGGAATCGAGCAGGCTCGGTTTCCGCCCCCGCCAGCGCTCCGACTTACCGCCTTACCGCCGCCTTGATCGCATCCCGGTCGAGTAGACGGCCCGCTTGCACCACCGCCCGGATCCTCCGAGTATTGCGGATGTCGGCCGAGGGGTCCGCGTCCAGGAGGACGAGGTCGGCCCATTTTCCCTTTTCGATGGTGCCGAGCTCGCCCTCGGCCCCGATGATGCGGGCGGCGTCCCCGGTGGCCGCGCGGAGTGCTTCCAGCGGCGAGAGACCCGCGGCCACCATCTCCTCCAGCTCCAGGTGGACGCCGGTGGGGATCTGCCAGACGTCGGTGCCGGTGCCGATGGTCACGCCGGCGCGAGCGAGCTTGCCCGTGACCTGCCGGGCCGACGCGACGAATCGCTCGTACTCACGGCGTCCGGTGGAGTCAAGCGCCAGCATCCACGCGAAGGCGTTTCGCGGCTCGAGAAACGGGGCCAGCTCCTGGTCTCGGCCGAGGGCCTCGGGATCCCGGTTCATTCGCAGCGCGAGCACCGAGTAGATGATCGTGGGTACGACGCCGATCCCGGCGCGGCGATAGAGCTGGACCAGGTCATCGTAAATCAGTCCGTCGCCCCGTGGCTCGCAGAATCCGGCGTGCTCCTTGGCGTCCATACCGGCCGCCACGAGTGGCAGCTGGTGAGCGCAATGACCGGTGACCCGCATGCCCCGGCGGTGAGCCTCGGCGATAAATCGGGCGTTGATGTCCCAGCGGCGGAAGGTGCGGGTCTTGATGTGGTCCGAGCCGAACGCCTCCGCCAGCGCCACCGCCCGCGCCACGTGGTGGGGATCGGCCTCCGGCTCTACCCCCTGTCCATCCTCGAGGTCGTAGGCCCAATCGCTGTAGAACTGAAAGCCACCGTAGTCCACCCGGGGACCAGCGAGCTTGCCGGCCGCCACCGCATCGGCTGCGGCGACCAGCGGCCCGATGGGCGAGCCCTGGTCGCGGATGGTGGTCACGCCGAAGTACGGAAAGCCCGGCATCAGGTCCGGCCGGTATTCGTGCGCGTGCAGATCCATCAGACCGGGGATGAGAAATCCTCCGCCTCCGTCGAGCACCTGCGCACCGTCCGCCCGGAGCCTGCCCGCGGCGGTGATTCTCGAGATCTTGCCGCGCTCGATCAGGAGGTCACGTGGCGCCGTAGCCGGCGCGCCGGTTCCGTCGATGATCCGCGCTCCCCGGATGAGCAACGGAACCGGCGTCGGCGGGGTGTACCAGAGCGGCCAACCGAGGCGGCGCTCTCGCCCGTCCGGGTAGCGAAGACGCAGGCCGCCGTCGGAGACGAAGAGGATGGTGCCGTCGCGCGCACATGACGGGTAGGTCGCAGGGGCTTCGCCCAGCGGCTCGGGTGGGGCCAGGCTCCGGTCACCAGTGAATCGCGCGCGCCAGAGCCGGGCGTGCCGCACGAAGACGAGCGACCCCGCGGTCCACTGGGGAAAGAGGGGTGAATCGGGTATCCCAGTGATGGCGCGTCGCCCGCCGGAGACGAGAAGGATCTCGGCTTTCGAGGGCTGCGCGGGGGAGAAGCCGCCAGTGAGGTAGAGGAGTCCGTCAGAGCTGGGACTCCATGCGACGTCCGCGCCGGACTCTGTGGCCAGGGCGCGGGTCTGCCTGCGATCCGAGACGTCGCGGGCCCCGGCGTCGACGATTCGGAGGACCGTGCTGTCCTCCGTCGGCTGGTGTGAGAACGCAAGGTACTTCCCGTCGGGCGAGTACATCGGGTGATCCTCGCGCCCGGAGAGCGCCGTCATGCGGTGCGTCAGACCGGTCGCGATGTCGGTGGCGTACAGGTCCTCGTGCAGCCAGGGTCCGGCCGCCCAGGCGAGCATCCTGCCATCGGGCGACCACGCCGGGTGATGCGCCAGGACCGGCACCTCCGCGACCGCGCGTGGTTTGCCCTCGACGGGCATCACCCAGAGTCGACCCAGCGCGAGCATTGCCACGCTCCGCCCATCGGGCGAGAGGGCCAGGCCCATGAGCCCGCGCACGTGCTCCCGCTGGCCGGGCTCGGGAAAGCGCGCCGGCGGAAGCTCGCGCCGGGGACGCCGAAACGAGAGCTCGGCAGTGAACCGGATCTCGAGCGGCGCGCCGCCTTCAGCCGAAACCTTCCACAACCGGCCATCGGCACCGTAGACCAGCGACCGCCCATCACGGGTCCACCGCGCCCGGGTCGGTGTCACGTCGGTCTGGCCGGTCAGTCGCCTGGGCAGAGCCCGGGGCGAGTCCGCCGCCATGACCCAGAGCTGCATCCGGTCAGCCGTATCGCGGGCGAAGAACCCGAGCCGCTGTCCGTCGGGTGAGAATGCGGGCGCGAGAGCCCGGCTTCCGGCGGGGGTGAGCGGCGTGGCTCGCCCGGTGGCGCGCTCGACCAACCAGAGACGGCCGCCGGCCTCGCCCCGGGCCGATTCGGCCACCAGTGCGATACGGCGTCCGTCGGGCGCCCACGAGGGGTCGCGCACATCGGGACCCACGACGTCGGCCACCGGTATCTCGTGCGCATCGCTACCCGCGGAGTCGATCCAGGCGAGGCGGCTCCGCCACTCGCGTGACACGCTGTCCGGTGGTACCAGTCGGATGAACGCGATGATCCGTCCGTCAGGCGACCATGCCGCCTGCCCATCGAACCCCTCGGGGTTCTCGAGCTGGGTGAGCTGGTGGACGCCGGATCCGTCCCGCTGGAGCAGCCAGAGGCCGGTGCGCCCATGGCGTTCGGCCCGGAACACGATGTGCCGCCCGTCGGGCGACCACGACGGGTCGAGATCTTCCGCCGTGTCCCGCACGCCATCGGTCAACGGCCGCGCCGCACCGCCGCCGCTGGGCAGTTGCCAGAGCTGTCCCAGCAGGTCGAAGACAATGGACTGACCGTCCGGCGAGAGGTCGAAGCTGAGGGTGGTGCCTTCGTTCGTCCGGATGCTGATCGTATCGGTGGCGGGCGGCCGCACGCATCCTGCGGCGAGGGTGATCAGCGCGGCGGGTACGATCCCACTGCGAGGCGAGGGCATGGGTCGCTCTAAGCTAGTTGCCGGATCCAGAAGTAGCGAACCCAGGCTGGTCGCGCGTTCACCGTCGTGATCAAGCAGGGTCCCGTGGCTCGGCGGGTGCGCGCCTAGCTCCTTTCACAGTTGGTTCACGCCCGAGGTGGAGATTCCTTAAGTCTTCTTGGCGGCGGGTTACCCCAACCGCCGCCGTCTTCGGAGGGTTTCGATGGCCGCCCAATCCGAAGCGCCTGCGATCCGGCCCCAGCTGTTGGGCCTCGTCCGCCACGCCTTCGGTGATCAGTACGATGTAGAGCGCGAGATCGGCCGCGGCGGTGATGCGCGGGTCTTCCTGGCGGTCGACCGCAGCGGCCGGAAGGTCGCACTCAAAATTCTCCACCCCGAGTTCCTCGAGAGCGTCGTCGCCCAGCGTTTCCTCCGGGAGATCAGGCTGGTCTCGCGTCTCAACCACCCCCGGATCGCCCGACTGCTCGACTCGGGCGAGCGGGACTGGTTCGTGTACCTGGTCATGGACTTCATCGACGGGTCCTCGCTCCGGGAGGTGCTGGGACGCGGCCGCCGGCTCACGGTGGCCGATACGCTTCGGGTGGCCTGCGATCTGCTCGACGCGCTCGACCACGCCCACCGATTCGGCATCGTGCACCGCGACGTGAAGCCGGAGAACGTGATGATCTCGCCCCACCAGGGGACGGTCCTGCTGGACTTCGGGATCGCCCGGGCCTTTGCCACCTCGGTGAGCCGGGAGATTACCCGGGCCGGCCTCACGGTGGGGAGCTCGTCCTACATGAGTCCGGAACAGATCAACGCCGATCAGAAGATCGACGGCCGGAGCGACCTCTACTCCTTGGGGTGCGTGCTCTTCGAGTGTCTCACGGGGAGACCACCCTTCGTCCGCCGGGGAGAGGCCATGGTGCTCCAGCTGCATCTCACCGAGCCCGCACCCGATGTCCGGACCTGGCGTCAGGATGTGCCGGGCCAACTCGCGGGAGCCATTACCCGGGCGCTGAGCAAGACGCCGGCGGACCGCTGGCCCTCCGCCGCCGCGATGCGGCGGGCTCTCACTTCTCCCTCTTGACAATATCCGTTCCAACAGATAATCTGGGCTCATGGCTCAGACCATCGGTCGCGAAATCCGGCAGACCAAGCCCTTCCGCTCGCTCCAGGAGCAGGTGGTCATCAACCTGATGCGGACCACCCGGGCCGTCGAGGAGAGCTGGATCCAGTACCTCAAGCGGAGGGAAGGGATTTCCCAAAGCCAGTACAACATCCTGCGGATCCTCCGGGGCGCTCGGCCCAAGGCCGTCAAGATCAGCGAGATCGCCGATCGGATGATCACCCGGGATCCGGATGTGACCCGGCTGGTGGATCGCCTGATCAAACAAGGGCTGGTGCAACGGGAGCGGGACAGCGAGGATCGCCGAGTGGTGCTGGTCGAGATCACCGGCGCCGGCCTGGCCATGCTCGCCAGGCTGGATGGTCCCGCGGGGGACTACACCGACGGCGCCATGGCCGGTCTCAAGCCCCAGCAGCTCCGGACGCTGGATACGCTACTGAATGAGCTCAGGGCGGGGATCGAGCCGGTCAAGAGTGAGAGGTAAGAGGTAAGAGGTAAGCGTGAGAGCGTGTTTTGAAGCTGGCGACTGGAAGACGGGCGACTGATGATTGGCGACTTTTTTTAAACCACCAATAGACGTTTCAACAACTAACCTCAGCACAAGGAGGTTCGCATGTGGTCGGTAGTTCTCTCTCCCAGGGGGTTGGGTGTCGCCGGGTTGCTCGCCGGTATTGGTCTGGCCGTAACGGCCGAGGGTAGAGGTCACGAGCGCACGCTGCAGGGCCAGAGTGTGAAGCTGGGTGGCGGCACCATTCAGAGCTTCGTGACGCTCGATCCCGCGGGTGTGCCGCTCGCGATCGGGGTCACCCTCTCGGCCAAAGCGTTGGAGCAGCTTCCCGCCGCCCCCAACTCGGTCAGCCGTTGCTTCGATCTCAACGCTGATGGGAAGTACACCGGCCACGAATGCCACGGAGACGAGGAGCGGATCCTGAATGTGCCGGTCGATTCTTCCGCCGGGCTTCCGTTCCGCTGGATTCAGGTCAACTGGAACCCCACCGGCCACTACAACACCCCGTACGCCCGGCCCCACTTCGATTTCCACTTTCACACCGGCGATCGGGCGCGAGTCGAGGCCATTGCCCCGGGACGTTGTGGCGAGCTGGTGGACTGCCGGGATTTCAAGGTCGGCACTCGGTCGATACCGGACCGCTACCTTCCTCAGGGATATATCGACATCGGCGCCGTGGTGCCACGGATGGGGAATCATCTGCTCGACTCGCAGTCGCCCGAACTCAAGGACTCGCTCCCCTTCAGCACCACCTTCATCTACGGCGCCTGGGATGGGGAGCTGATCTTCTGGGAGCCGATGATCACGCTGGACTTCCTGCGGCACTCCCAGGCCTGTCTCCCGATCCGGCAGCCCGACGGGTTCCGGCGAGCGGGCTATTATCCAACCCAGTACTGCGTGCGACTGAATCGCGGGGGCGGGGGAGAGCGCACGGTCTCATTGGAGCGCTTCCGTTACTCGCGGGCATCATAGGCCTACTTACTCGCTACCACGGAGATTTTGTCATGCCCGAGAAGAAAAAGATCATCGCGGTCATCGGAGCCACCGGGGCCCAAGGCGGCGGGCTGGTTCGCGCCATCCTCGCCGATCGGAACGGGCCGTTTGCCGTCCGCGCCATCACCCGGAATCCCAACTCCGACAAAGGCCAGGCACTTCGAGCCGCCGGCGCCGAGGTGGTCGCCGGGGACGCCGACAAGCCCGAGACCCTCAGCAACGCGTTCGCCGGTGCCTACGGCGCCTTCCTGATCACCAACTTCTGGGAGCACTTCTCGGCCGAGCGGGAGGTGACTCAAGTCCGCAACATGGCTCAGGCCGCCAAGTCTGCAGGCCTCAAGCATGTGATCTGGTCCACGCTGGAAGACACCAGGAAATGGGTGCCACTCGAGGACCAGCGGATGCCCACGCTCCAGGGCAAGTACAAGGTCCCGCACTTCGACGGCAAGGGAGAAGCGGACCAGATTTTCCGCGACCTCGGCGTGCCGACCACGTTCCTCCTGACCTCGTTCTATTGGGATAACCTGATCTATTTCGGGGCTGGTCCCCAGCGGGGGCCGGACGGTGTTCTGGCGATCACCTTCCCAATGGACGACAAAAAGCTCCCGGCCATCGCGGTGGAAGACATCGGCAAGGCCGCCTATGGCATCTTTAAGCGGGGCAAGGAATTCATCAACAAAACTGTAGGGATTGCGGGCGAGCATCTGAGTGGCGCCGAGATGGCGCGTGCGCTCACCCGGGCGTTGGGGCAGGAGGTGCGGTACAACAATGTGCCGCCCGAAGTTTATCGCAGCTTCGGCTTCCCGGCGGCGGACGATCTGGGCAACATGTTCCAGTTCAAGCGGGACTTCAACGATTACTTCCGGGGCGCGCGTGATATCGGGTTCAGCCGGTCGCTCAATCCGGAGCTCCAGACGTTCGAGCAGTGGCTGGCCCTGCACAAGGATCAAATCCCGCTTCCGGCCGATCAGCCGGCCTGAGCGAAGGCTGTTAGGCCTCCCAGACGGTAGGCGACGGCGTTGCGTGCTGGAGTGAGCCCGGGTCTGCTTCGGGCCCGGGCATCCCGTGTCGTATATTCACGCCAGATTCACACTCCAGGACCCAGATTAGCTACGCACCCAACGGTCCAGATTCACCAGCGAAGGCCAGCTATGTCCCCCCACAGCTTGTCCCAAGCGTCTGCCGACCTTACCAGGGTGGCTGGACGCGAGCTTCTGGGCACCTTCACGGGCCGTCACCGGGGCTTTCAAGCGTTAAGGGAGAGCAGTTACCGGAAACACGAGGAGTGGCGACAGAGTGTGTTCCAGGAGCTGCTGCGACTCGAAGGCGAGGGGTTGCTCGTCATCCGCCAGCTCATTCCCTGCAACCGTCACAGCAAGTGTTGTGGCCAACCCGTGGCAGCCGGCTGTGAGCTTACCCGGGAAGGCCGGCGCATACGCGATGAGGCCCTGGCCGCCATTCACCTCCAATAGGCGGCGGCGCGCTTCACACCAGTCCTACCTTTCTCACAAGCATCGCAAAACGAGGATCTGAGCGGAGTATGTCGAGTCTGGGCTCGACCTTGAGGTAGCTCATCCAGCTTGAGCGCTCGTCATACGCCCGTTCCAACCACTCGAACGCGCGGTCCCGATCGCCGAGACCGGCGTAGATGACCGCACGGTCATAGGCGGGTGTGTACTGACGAAGACTCTGGTCTTCGAGTTCCTCGAGGGCCTGGACCGCCTGATCCCGCGCACCGGCCACGCCGTAGGCGTGTCCCAGGGCAGAGCGAACAAAGCCCTTGCCGTTCGACATGATGAGAGCCTTCTGGAAGTGCGCAATGGCTTCCTCCATGTGCTTCTGCTCCTCACACGCCAGCCCCAGGCCGAATAATGGCCAGAACGCGGCGGGATGCAGCTCCAGGGTCTTCCAACCCTGATCAAGGGCCGGCTCCGGCTTCCGCGCGAGCCAGTAGTGCCATACCAGGTGAAAGTTGGCAATGAGGTCCGTTGGCTCCAGCTCGAGGTAGCGCCTGCTTTCAGTCAGGGATTCCTCGACCCGCCCCATCGCCATGGCCAGGTGAGAGCGCCAATGGTGGGCCGTGGGATACGACGGGCTGAGTGCGATGGCCCGTTCCAATCCCCGCTCGGCGGAGGGCCAGTCCCAGTCGAAATGGAGACTCACGTACGCCATCGAGCTGTGGGCCTCCCCCAATCCGTCATCCAGCTCCAGCGCCCGGCTGGCCGCCGCCGTCGCCTGGGACGAAGCCTCCCGCGGCGGCATGCCGCCGTTTTCCCAGCTTCCGAGATGGCTGTAGCAGTCCGCCAGACCGGCGTAGGCCATCGAATACTCCGGATCGATCGAGATGGCCTGCTCGAAGTACTCAATCGCCTTCGGCGTCCCGAGGGGCCGATTGTTCCAGTGATAGCGACCTTTGAGGTAAGCGTTGTACGCGTCGGGATTGTCGGTATAACGTTTGACTAGCGACCTCTGGCGCTCGGGAGTGAGTTGTATCTGCAGCGCCTTGACGATGGTTTGAGAGATTTCGTCCTGGATCTCGAAGACGTCCGCCATGTCGCGATCGTACCGCTCCGACCAGAGATGGTATCCGTCATCCGCATTGATGAGCTGCGCTGTAATGCGCAGCCGGTTGCCGGCCTTCCGCACACTTCCTTCCAGCACGGTCCGCACGTTCAGCGCCTGCCCGATGGTGCGCGTATCCGTCTTGGTTCCTTTGAACGCGAAGGCTGAGGTTCGGGAAGGGACGTGCAGTCCCTTGATGCCGCTGAGAAGGTTGATCAGCTCCTCGGCGATCCCGTCACCGAAGTAGTCGTTGTCCGGGTCGCCGCTCATGTTCAGGAACGACAACACGGCAATCGATTGCGCAGGTGCGGGGGAACGGACCACTAGGGTCGGCTGGGGGCCACTCAGCTCCAACGCGACGAGTGCTTCGGTGAACTGGGGCATGGCAGCGTAGCGATCGGCGGGAGCCTTCGCCAATGCCTGGAGGAGCACGCGCTCGAGGGTTGGTGAGATGGCTGCCCGTACTGTTCGGGGAGGTGGCACCGGATCCATCACATGGCGAGCCAGGACGTGCTGCGCGCTCCGGCCCAGGAACGGTGGCTCACCCACCAGCATCTCGTACAACACGCAAGCAAGACTGTACTGGTCGCTTCGCCCATCCAACTCGTCGCCTGTCGCCTGCTCGGGACTCATGTAGGAGGGAGTGCCCAGCGTGAGTCCGGTCTCGGTCAGCTTCTCACCACCGGCGGCAGCAACTGCCCGCGCGATGCCGAAGTCGGCGAGCACCGCGTGGTTGTGAGAAAGCAGAATGTTCTCCGGCTTGATGTCGCGGTGCACCAAGCCAAGGCTATGCGCATACCCCAGCGCGTCGCCCACCTCGCGGGTGATGCGGACGGCGTCCTGAATCGGCAGCTGGCGTTCGCGATCCAGCCGCTGGCGGAGTGATTCGCCCTCGATATACGGCATGACGTAGTAGAGCAGGCCGTTCGTGCTGCCCGAGTCGAAGAGGGGAAGAATGTGTGGGTGGCTGAGTCTGGCGGCGATCTCGATCTCGCGAAGGAACCGGTCCGGCCCAATGGCCCCGCTTAGTTCCGATCGCAGCAGTTTGACGGCCACGGGACGACGGTGTCGCAGATCCCGGGCGAGGAAGACGGTCGCCATGCCGCCATGACCGAGCTCCCGATCGATCGTATAATGGTCAGCCAGGGCATGGCTCAGCGATGCAAGGAGATCGGTCACGGTTGCACGCTCGGAGTAACCCCATTCGAGGCTATCCGCCCTGCACTCGCGGATGGCAACCCAACCTTGCCGACCAACTCCTGAAATCGGGGATCAGAATGCAGGGGTTTTAGACGCGGCTCGACGTTGACGTAGGGCAACCAGCCGGAGCGTTCCTCGTAGGCCCTACTCAGCCACTGGAATGCCGATTCTTTCTCCCCCAGCCCAACATAGATCGCTGCGATCTCATAGGATGACACATATCGCTCCTTTGCCAGCGTCGTCAGCCGGACAATGATCTGGCGGGCTTCGGCGCGCTTGCCGGCCTTGGCATAAGCGTACCCAAGCATGGTCAATCCCCAGGGAGCGCCCTTGAGAAGCTTCACCGCCGTTTGCAGCTCGACGATCGCGTCCCCGTGATTGCCACGCTCGGCGTAAGCCCAGCCGAGGTAGAAATGAGATCCCATCCAGTTTGGATCCATCTCTCGGGGTATTCGAAATTGCGCGATGGCTCGATCGATGTCGCCGGCGTAGAGGTAGTGCCACCCGAGATGGACGTTGGTGATCAGATCGAGCGGGTCCAGCTCCAAAGCCCGAAGAGCTTCGGCGTGCGACTCATTGGTGCGGCCCATCCCGGTGAGATAGTGCGAATACCAATGGTGACCCGTCGCGTAATTAGGATTCAACTGTAGTGCTCGTTGATACAGCCGGTCGGCTCCGTCCCAATCCCAGTCATAGTTGTGGCGGGCAAAGGCGAGCGACGCATATGCTTCGCCAAGTGTGGAGTCGATCTCCAACGCTTTTTGCGCAGCAGCTTTGGCCCGGGGGAATGCGTCCCGTGGCGCGAGGGCGCCCACTTCCCAGGAACCGAGAACGGAGTAGCAGTCAGCAATTCCGGCATAAGCAAGAGCGTATGCAGGATCGATTTCGAGGGCTCCCTGGAAGTAGCTGATGGCTTTTTGGAGGTTGTCCGGAGTGCGCTTGTTCCAGTAGTAGCGGCCACGGAGATACGCATCGTGAGCTTGCGGGTTGACCCGCCGCACGCTGGCGAACCGGGCCCGCTCGTCTGCCGTCACTTC
>DASSED010000120.1:0-16650 GCA_035695405.1 Gemmatimonadales bacterium | reverse complement strand
CAGACTAGGACACATAATGGACACAAAGATGGCCACCGAGCGGGTTGCGCTGGTGATCATCTTTGGAAACCCTGTTGATTTTCTTCGACTTGGCTCAGTGCGCCGCGTAGGAATCGAACCTACAACCTAGTGATTAAGAGTCACTTGCTCTGCCAATTGAGCTAGCGGCGCCGGTACTCATAGCCCCAAGGGGAGTCGAACCCCTCTCTCGACCTTGAAAGGGTCGCGTCCTAACCGATAGACGATGGGGCCGACCGCCTCGGGGCTCTCTTCAATTGTATCCATAGCGCTAACGGGATTCGAACCCGTGTTTGGGCCTTGAGAGGGCCCCGTCCTAGTCCCCTAGACGATAGCGCCGTGGTTCAGGTCAGCCTCTACACCCTTACAGGCCCGGCAGGACTCGAACCTGCAACCCCCGGTTTTGGAGACCGGTGCTCTACCACTTGAGCTACGGACCTCTGCACCCGCCTCCACCCGCGGCTCAGCGCTGATGGTGACCGGGACCTACCAGGGGTGGCTGACGGGAATCGAACCCGCAACCTCCGGAGCCACAGTCCGGCGCTCTAACCGATTGAGCTACAACCACCGCGGGCCATGCGCACACCCTGAAACAAGCTCGGGAAAATACCGCCCGGCCGAGCGGCGGGTCAAGGCCAAAAACGTGCCGCCAACGCGTCGGTTTGCGTCGAATCGGGCACTGCTTGCCCATTGATCGACGTAACCTTCACGATCCCGCGCACCGAGTTCACCAGAAAAAGCGAACGCCCCTGAATCTCGGCCAGCATCGAATGGCGTTCCTCCACCTGACCCGCCAGCTCGGCTAGACGGGCCCGGCCCACACCAGGCAAGATGCCCAGGTCGAACGCCGGCCCGCAGAGCGTTCCGTCCTCCCACCATAAAATGCTGAAGATCGCCGCCTCGGCGATGAACCCTCCGGGGGTCAGAAGCAGGGCATCGTCAGCCCCGGCCCCGCGCGCCGTATCGAGGGCCCGATCGAATTGAGCCCGCTCGCTCGTCTTATAGGGATACGAGTGATGAGTCACTCGGGAGACGACGAGCTTGACCGGCTGGGGCGATCCCACGAGCCGCTCGCTCACTTGGACGCCGCGCATGCCCACTTCGATCCGATACACCCGGTCGGCGCCCCCTTCAGGCGGGGGCAGTTCACCCGGAAGCGGAATCCCCAGAGCCTTGCAGCTCACCGCCAAGCGTCTGAGGTGCAGATACCAGAGCGGCGCGGCGCCATTTCGGACCCGAATCGTCTCGATCAGCGCCGGTGGCGGATGTCGCATCGGTTACGTCACGGGGGCCGCGACCCGTCGGCCCTCCATCCAGCTCTTCACCGTGGTGGCGCCCAGAATGATCGCGCCACCCAGGAGCGCCCATGCGCCGGGTGTTTCCCGTTGTACGATCCAGGCCCAAAGCGGATTCAGCACCGGTTCCAGCAGGAGAATCACCGCGGCCTCGAGCGCAGGGAGAATCTGGATGGCAGCCGTGACGAAGACGTAGGCCAAAGCGATCTGGAATACACCGAGGTAGAAGACGATGGCCCAGTCCGTGAGGCCGTGCGAACCCAAGGGCAACGCCATTGGTAAACCGACGAGAAAAGCCGTGAAGTTCCCCGAAACCACCGCGCCCGCCGGGGACCCTCGCTTGGGATCAGCCCCGAGCCAGCGCAAGCCGCAGATGGCAAGCGCCCAGCACAGGCCGCTTCCCATGGCCAGCACGTTGCCGCGGACCGGGTCGGGTGCCGTGACGACGGGCTGCTCGGTTCCCAGAAAAAAGAGCATGAGGCCGCATCCCACCGCCGCCATGAACCCGAGATCTTCCCGCCGGATCGGTTCCTTGAGCAGCCATGGTGCGAGAAACAGGAGATATAGCGGAGCCGTGGATTGAAGGAAGATGGTGTTGGCGGCGGTGGTGAGCCGATTCGCCAGCACGAACAGGACGAGGCAGCCGGCGTACGCCAGGCCCACCAGCGCAACGCTCCAGAACTTCCCCTGACCCGGTCCCGCTCCCAAACCCCAGCCGCGCCGCGCCGCCGGCGTCATCGCCAGGAGTGCCACCGCGGCGATCCCGGAGCGAAAGCTCGCGATCTGCCATCCGGAGAACGTGACCGCCTTGATCGCCGCTCCGCCGGTGGAGAACAGAAACGCAGCGCCCAGGAGTTGAATCCGTGCGATTGAACGGGGAGACATGCGGGGAAGGTGGTGGAATCCAGGTCTAGGGTCCAGAGTGGCGCAGCTTAGCCGGTTTTCTGCTTCCTTTCACCGGCTTCCCCGTTTCCCCGCTTCCCTTTTACCCGCCCTCTTTCTTCCCCCATCACCTCCCTCCACTCCCGGTGATCTCCGTCAGGACTGGTCTGGCTGGGTCACTGAGATCGATCCAATGCCAGGGCACCGGCCGAATACGTGGTCCCTGGCCCACGCCCAGTGCGCGAAAGGTCGGCAGCTGACCCAGAAAGCCCCACAGTCGAGGCAGCCATTCCAGGCCACCGATCAGGTATTCGGTCACCACATAGTCTTCCCCATCCGGTTCGATGCGGAGCTCCTCGATACATCCGATGGCTCGACCGTGCGGGTTCCTCACCACCTTGCCCACGAGGTCTTCGAATCGCACCTCACGCACGCCGCTCACGCTCCCGGAATCCGGCCGATGATGTGGGCCCGCACCCAATGCTCCCAGGCCAGCGCTGAGGTTCGCTCCGCCTCCAGGTCCACCTTCACGTCCACTCCGATCTTGAGCACCTTCGACCAGGGTACCAGCAGCGGCTCATCGGTCTTCGGTCCCCAGCGGCGGCGCCAACGGAGCAGCCACCGCGCAAACCCGGGACTGATCCGGCGGGCGGCGGTGCCACCTCCGATCACGAGGTGAGACACGCGAGGCGGCTTCCCCGGGCGAAGCTCCAGCGTCACGCCGTCCACCTTTCCCATCTGCTCGCCCTGGTGATCGATCACCTGTTGATCCAGGATGTGGCGGCCCAGCTCCATATCAGCTCCCAACGATCTGCAGCGGGATGGCCACGATCGCCACGATGCAGGCCAGCAGACTGATGAACAGCACCGCCGCGTTCGCGATCCAGTGATTGCCGTTCTCCCCCAGATACATCGGATCGTTCATTATGATCAGGAGCGGCACCACCGTGACCGGGAGAGACAATGCCGTGAGCGCCATAGAGAAGATGGTGAGCTTGAGCGGGTCGATTCCGGTAAAGATCAGTAACCCGGCAAGCAGAATGGCCACGGTATAGACCAGGCTGAACCGAGCCGCATCCTTGGGATGAAGGTTTTCTCCCCATTTCCAGCCGAACCCCTGTGCTACCAGGTAGGCAATCTGGAGTGCGATTTCCAGCGCGGCTCCGAAACAGGCGATCCCCAGCGAGGCAACAAACAGGATGAATCCCCAGTGGCCCAGCGGTTGGGCCAGCTGGAGCGGGATCTGCTCGTAGCGGTCGATCTGAATACCGCGGGAGTGAAAGACCATCGCCGCGCCAGCCAGCACCGCGACTGCCACCGTCCCGCCGAACCCCATGCCCAGCCCTGCGATGATCCGGTTCACGCCGAGATAATCCTCGTCCCAGTGGTCCTCGACGGCACCCGCGGAGTAGAAGTAGAACAGGTAGGGGCTCACCGAGGCACCGATGATGCTCACCGCCATGAACCAGTACTTAGCTCCCTCCTGGCGAGGGAGGCTGGGCAGGAGGTGGGCGCCTAGCTCATTGAGCGGAACGTGCAGCTTGAACGCCGCCACCGCGAACACCAGCGTGACCAGTCCCAGCAGCGAGGCCCCCTTCTCCACCAAACTGAAGTTGTGAGCCCAGAGCAGTAGCCAGACGGCGAGGGCGGCCACTGGTGCCCACCACTGGAACTTGATTCCAGTCGCGAGCTGGAGCGCCAGGGCAACGCCGCCCAGCTCCGAGGCGAGCACCAGAAACGAGACCAGGACGACCGCGACGAGCGGCACCGTGAAGAAACGAATCCCGAATCGTTCGCGCATGGCATCGGGCAGGGTATGCTTGCTCACAGCGGCGAGTCGGCCCGCCATCTCTACCAGAAAGGCGATGCAGATTGTGCCCAACGCGATGGCCCACGCCAGCTGGAAACCGAATGCGGCGCCGGCTTGTGCCGAGGTGGCCAACGAGCCGGCCTCGAGAAAGCCACCGATGCCGGTAACCAGACCCAGCGCGATCTCGAGCAGTTTGCTCATTTGGAGTTAGCCGCCTGCTGGCGAGCTTGGTCGAGGCCTTCCTGGGCCGCCTCGAGCACCTGTCGGGTGTATTGCTTCGGGAGCGCCCGTTCCTGCGCCAGCTCCCTGGTCAGCCGCGCCGTCGCTTCCCAGGACGCCACCTGCTGTTGGAGCTTCTCAGCCTGGCGCTGAGACGAGCCTCCGCAAGCCGGGAGAAACAGCAGGGCCAGTGCGAGCGCGAGAACCACCGCCTCCTTCGCTCCAGGCATGGAGGCCCTCCCTTATCTGGGGGTATAGAGATAGCTCGCGATGTCACGCGCGATCGGTTCGGTGGCACCCACGGTTCGGCGTTCCGGCTCCCGCAGCCAGCTCGCCGCAATAGCGAGCGCGGCAACCAGGTACCCGAGCCCAGCGGGGACCCACATGATCAGGCCGGCGAGCTGCTGATCCTCGAGCGGCGTGAGTCCCCAGACGCCAGTGGTTGTGTGATACAGCGGATACCAGGTCCGGGAGGAAAAAGTGAGAAGTGCGCCGAGGATGCTGGTGTGCACCGCGGTGGTGAAGAGGTAGACCACCGCCGCCGGCGCGCCGAGACGGCCTTCGCGCGCGCGAAGCAGGGCCCACCAGAACAGCAGTGCAGAGCCGAGGAAGCTGAGGTGTTGCACGCTGTGAACCACTTCGCTCTCGAGCGTGGCCTGGAAGAGCGCCGGAACGTGCCACACCCAGATGGCGGCGGCATGGATGGTCCAGGCGATGGACGGTCGCGTGAGGGTGCTCCACGTGGCCCGCACCGGCTCGGCGCCCGTCCACATCCCCAGGGCCCGGCGCCACGTCATCGGGAGCGCCCAGAGGAAGAGCACCAGCGGACGACCCAGAATCAGCAGCGGCGCGGCCGCCACCATGAGCAGCTCGTGCTGGACCATGTGGGCTGAGAAGAGGACGCTGCCGAGGCGATGGACTGGGGAAAGGAGCGCCAGCGCGACGGTGACCCACCCGGTGACGAAAGCCGCGATCTCTCCGCGCCGAACCCCTCGACCGGGACCGGCGCTTCGGCGGAGCGCACGAACCCCTTGCCAGTAGAGCCAGGCGGAGAGCGCGAGCCCAACGATCACTGCCGGCTCGAAGCTCCAAGCCCGCCAGAGGTCGTAGGGCGCCAAAGGATGATTATCGAGATGCATGGCGTCTTACTGACACGGGCTCAACAGAAAGCTGGGGATCCATTGGGCTACTATGACCAGCATGAACTGGGCGCTCATCAGCAGCCCCAGACCGGCCATGAACCGACTGCGGCCCAGGCGGGTGCCATCCTCCCCGGGCCAGACTTCTCCCGACGAGCTCCAGGAGCTCCAGGCGGCAAACAGACCCAGCCCCGCCAGGATGAGGCAGGCCAGGTGCACCAAGTGCACCAGCAGCCGACTGTGGGTGGAGCAGGCTGTCGGCACCAGCGCGTAGGCCACTTCCAGATTGAGCAGGAAAGCCGTCGGTGCCAGCAGCAGCCCAGCCCAGAGGGCGCGGAGCTCCCGGGCATCAGGCACATCGGTCCGTGGGTCGACGGTCATCCTGGCACTCGGCCGTTCACATGAAGTACGGAGTGAGAAAGACCATGACGTAGAGCGGGATCCATACCAGCGTCAGGAAATACCAGTACACCGCATTGTCGCTGACGCCCGAGAGATCGCGCTCCTCGACATCAGGCTGAAACATCATGACGGTTATGGTGATGGTCTCCGCCATCTCCAGCACCAGAAGCGTGCTGTGCGCCACCAGCGTGGCCCAGGCGGCGGAGCCATAGGCGCTCGTGTCCCACCGGACCTTCAGGGCTGCGAACTCGAAGCAGCGGAGCACGGTTATCATCACGACGAGAATCGAACAGATTACCAAGCCACGCCGCACTCCGTTGATATCCATCCGCCTGGAGGCCCGGTCCACTGCCCGCATCGGAATGTTGCTCGCCAGCATGAGCACGGCCTGAATCGTGGGGATCAGGACGGCGGGCCGATAGATGTGTTGGGGGGGCCACGTGGCAAAGTTGCGTCGGAGGTAGAAGTAGGTTACTGCACAGATGAAGAGAGTGGTTCCCTCGATCATGATGTAGCCGATGGTCCCCCACCACATCAGGCTCCGATGCCCGAACACCGTCCGCGGGAGTGCGCTGATATCGGCCGTCACGCGAACCGGCCTCATGCTTCGCTCTCCACCAGCTGCTGCTCCCACTTGTCCCGACCTCGGGGCCAACCCCAGCCTAGAAGGCCCAGCAAGAAAAGCGGCGTGCCGATGACGGCTCCCCATGGGGTGAAAATCAGGGTAACGAACAGAACCGTAGTCCCGATCGCCGTCAGCAGCGGCCAAATACTGGGGATGGGATGGCGATGGCGGCTGTCGGGCTCGGCATCCAGGAGTGTGGTCACCAGCACATCGCGTACGTCGGTGCGGAGCCCGGTGACGACCGGCAGCTCTTCCGACTCGTCCCATATGGGCGAGCGACTCGTCACCACCGGGATGTATGGGAAGTTGTACGGCCGGGGCGGCGAGCTGGTCGCCCACTCCAGCGTCTCACCGCCCCAGGGGTCGTCACCGGCGAGCACCCCGCCGCGGAGGCTCACGATGACGTTGATGACGAAAATCACCATGCTGATCGCAATGGTGACCGCGCCGATCGTGGCCAGCAGGTTGAGGTCGCCCCAGCCGGTCTCCGGCAGATAGGTGTAGACCCGTCGAGGCATCCCGTCGAGCCCGAGCTGGTGCATCGGGAAGAAGGTCAGATTCATCCCGATGAAGAAAAGCCAGAAGTTCCAGCGCCCCAGGGTCTCACTCAACATCCGTCCGGTCACCTTGGGGAACCAGTAGTAAAAGGCGCCGAAGAGCGGGAAGACCGCACCGCCGATCAGCACGTAATGGAAATGGGCCACGATGAAGTAGCTGTCGTGCACCTGCTGGTCGAACGGCACCGAGGCAATCATCACCCCGGTGAATCCGCCGATGATGAAGAGGACCACGAAGCCGAGCACGAAAAGAAACGGCACGGTGAATCGGGGGCGCCCGGACCAGATCGTTGCAATCCAGCAGAAGATCTGTATCCCGCTCGGAATGGCGATCATCATGCTGGCCCCGGTGAAGAAGCTCTGGCCCAGCTGCGGGAGCCCGGTCGCGAACATGTGATGCACCCAGAGCCCGAATCCGAGGAACCCGGTTGCGATCATGGACAGCACCATCACGGGATAGCCGAAGACCGGCCGCCGGGTGAAGGTGGCCACGATTGAAGACACAAAGCCCAAAGCCGGGATGAAGATGATGTAGACCTCGGGGTGCCCGAAGAACCAGAACAGATGTTGCCACAGCAGGGCATCCCCACCCTCTGCGGGGTTGAAGAAGTGAGTCGCCACCAGGCGGTCCATTGCGAGAAACTGGGTCACCGTGGCCACCCACGGCATCGCGAACAGGACCATGAACGCCTGAATCAGCATCGCCCAGACAAAGAGCGGCATCCGGTTGAGCGTCATCCCCGGCGCCCGGTTCTTGAAGACGGTGACGATCACTTCGACCGATCCCGCCAGCGCGGCAATCTCGGTGAAGGTGATGGACTGGGCATAGACGTCGGCGCGCTTGCCCGGCGAAAACCCCGGTCCGGAGAGCGGGACATATCCGAACCATCCGACGTCGGGGCCGGTATTGAGAAAGAAGGCGATATAAAGGAAGAGCCCTCCGGCGAGATAGACCCAGTACCCGTACGCGTTCAGCCGGGGGAAGGCCACGTTCCTGGCCCCGATCATCAGCGGGACGAAGTACAGTCCCATTGCCTGCATGATCGGCACGGCGAACAGGAACATCATCGTCACGCCATGGACGGTGAAGAATTGGTTGTATGCGTCCGGGCCGAGCAGGTGGTTCTCGGGGCGAGACAGCTGCGCCCGCATCACCGCCGCCTCGAGGCCGGCGAGCACGAAGAACAGGAAGGCGGTGACGATATACCGCTTGGCGATCGATTTATGATCGACGCTTCGAAGCCAGTGCCACAGTCCCGGCGGCTGTTCCCAGGTTCGCTCCAGCTCCTCACGAACCTCCTCATAGGGCTCCAGCGGCTCGGGATATGCCTCGGCGCGAACCGTCACTTGAGGGTCTCCAGATAGGCGAGTAGAGCGTGAAGATCGGCCGGACTCAGCTGGTTCGGCGGCATGCGGGTTCCCGGTTTGATCCGCTGGGGATCCAGGATCCAGCCGGCGAGATTGCCTCGGGTGTTGGGCAGGGTCCCGGCGGCAATCGTTCGGCGGCTGGCCAGGTGAGTGAGATCAGGACCGATGCGGCTCCCGGCGGGCGTACCCCCGATCGCATGACACATGACGCAGGTGGATCCCAGAAACACTTCCTGTCCCCGCCGGGTCAAATCAGTGGTCGGCGTTTGTGCGGTATCCCGCTGCCGCGCCAACCAGAGCGCGAACCTGTCGGGTGGTTCAGCGATGACGAGGAACCCCATCTTGGCATGCTGCTGTCCGCAGAACTCGGCGCACTGCCCCCGGTACACGCCCGCGGAATCGGCCCGGAACCAGAGGCTGTTGACGTTGCCGGGAATCAGATCCCTTTTGGGTGTGAGATCGGGAGGCCAGAAGCTGTGGATCACGTCGGTGGAGCGCAGCTCGAGCGCCACCGGGCGTCCGGTAGGGATATGGATCTCGTTGGCAGTGGTCGCCCAATCCTTGGCGATCGAATCGCGATACTGAACTTCCCACCACCACTGATGGCCGGTCACCCGGATCTGAAGCGCCTGCGCTCCGGGGTTGCGGGTGATCTGCCGCCCGACAGCCACGTCATAGACCAGGAACCCGAGCAGGACCAGAATGGTGAGCCCGGTAGCTCCGGCCACCACAGTCTTGAGCGACTGCTCGCGAGCCGGAGTCTGCGGGGGATCATCTATCGCCCGACGCCGGAAGGCACTCCAGAGGAGCGCCCCAACCACCAGCACGAACACGACGATCGAGGTCAGGTACATGGCGTCCCAGAGCCGGTCGATCATGCGGGTCTGGGGACCGGCCGGGTTCAGCACCGAGTGTGACTGCTGCACCAGTGTCAGCAGGGACCCGGCTGCGCTCATTGGCGCTCGGAGGCGGGTGGGAGAGCCGAGTGCACCGGGCGAGCCTTCGGAGTGGACTGTTCCTGCGGCCGGACCTGCATGTCGTCACTCCGGCCGGGCGCCACGTCCTTGCGCAGCAATCCGCTCATCGAGCGGACGTAGGCCACCAGCTGCCAGATCTGGTCCGCGTTGATCTTGCGCCCGAAAGCGGGCATGCCGTTGGGGCGCCCTTCGGCGATCGTCTCGAAGATGTTCTCCGGCCGGCTCCCATAGATCCAGTCTGCATCCATCAGCGGTGGACCGATGCCGCCGCCACCCTGAAAGTGACAACCGGAACAGTTGTACTGGTTGTACAGCGTCTTCCCCTGGGAGACGCCGTAGGCATTCTCCTCATAGGGCCCACTGATAGGGGCAGACCGAGTGGGTGGACCGGGCTGCAACTCGCTCTCCCGAACCGGCGGCATGGACGCCGACGCGCTCGGCGGAATTCCCTGGAAGTTCCGTTCCTCCCGCTCGCAGGCGATCCCGAGGCAAAGGCCGAGCACCGGCGTGATCCTGAGCGCTACGCTCGAGAAGCCGCTACGGGAGCGAGAACACATACAGCATTCCACCCTTGGTCGTCGCCTGCGGGAGATCCTTCATTGCGTTGACAAAGCCGAGCGCCGCGCTGGAATCGCGGACGTCGAGGCCGCCGGCGACCACTGCACCGGCCCAGCCGCCCACGCCGGAAAGGATGGCTACGTATTCCTTCCCGTCCGGGCCTCGGTAGACGACCGGTTGGCCGATGATCCCGGAACCGACCTTGAAGCGCCACAGCTCGCTCCCGCTGCGCGCGTCCAGCGCCTTGAACCAGCCGTCCATGGTGCCGTAGAAAACCACGTCACCCGCAGTCACCACGGTTCCGCTCCACACCGGAAAATTTTCGGTGATCTTCCAGGCGGCCTTCCGCTTGACCGGATCCCACGCGGTGACCTCACCGCGGTGCCCACCAGGTCCGGCATACATTTTCACGATGGCAGCCACGTACGGCGTGCCGGAGATGTAGTTGGCCCCAGTGCCTTCTTCGTCCTGGCAGAGGTTCTGATGCGGGATATAGAGCAGGCCGGTACGCGGAGAATACGACGACGGCTGCCAGTCCTTGGTGCCCGGCGCTGCGGGGCAAATTTCCCGAACCACTTTGCCGGTCTGGGGTTCCTTCTCCTTCACCTCACGCGGACGGCCCGTCTTGAGATCGATGCCGCTGGTGGTCGTGATGTATCCGTAGGGATCGGCCGACAGCACCTGTCCAGTGACTCGGTCGAGGACGTAGATGTACCCATCCCGTTCCGGCCGTACCAGCACTCGTCGGTTCTTGCCATCGATGGGCAGATTGAGCAGGATCAGCTCATTGATCCCATCGTAGTCGAAGAGATCATGAGGGCTCCACTGGTACGCCCACACAGCTTCGCCGTTGTCCGGATCCCGGGCAAACATGGCGGCGGTCCACTTGTTGTCGCCCGGCCGAACTTCCGGATTCCAGGGGCCAGGGTTGGCGGTGCCATAATAGATCAGATTCAGGTCGGGATCATATGAGATCCATCCCCAGACCCCGCCCCCGCCGATCTTCCATGCGTCACCCGGCCAGCTACTCACGCCCAAATCTTTCCCCCGGTCCTGAGGATAGAACGGCTTGAAACGATTCCCGATCAGCACATCCTTGTCCGGGCCGGTATGGTAGGCGCGCCAGGCGAGCTTCCCGGTCTTGGCATCGAGCGCGGTCAGCCAGCCACGGACTCCGAACTCGCCACCGCTGTTCCCCACCAGCACCTTTCCCTTCACCACCAGCGGTGCCATCGTGGTGCTCTCACCCTTGTTGATGTCACCGACCCGAGTCTTCCATACTTCCTGTCCGCTCTTGGCATCCACCGCCACCGTGTGCGCGTCGAGCGTGTTGTAGTAGATCTTGCCATCGAAGAACGCCGCGCCACGGTTCACCAGATCGCAGCAGGCCACGCCCTGCGATGCTAATGCCGGGCTGGGCTTATAGGTCCACTTGAGCGCTCCGGAGTGGGCGAGATCGAGCGCGTACAGGTAGTTGGGGAATGGCGTCACGATGTACATCGTGCTGTCGACCACCAGCGGGGCAGCCTCATGGCCCCGGGTCACGCCGGTCGAGAAGCTCCAGGCCAGCTTCAACTGCTTCGCATTTTGCGTGGTGATCTGATCCAGCCCGCTGTATCGAGTGGACGCGTAGTTCCGGGCCGGCATGCGCCACTGGCCATCATCCTCTGATGACGGCACCGTATCACGCCGGGTGGAAACGGTGTCGCGGGTGGTGCGGGCCGGCAGTGTGGTCGTCTGTTGGTTCGGGCGAGATTCGGCTGGACCGTTGGGTTTGGTCGAGCAGCCCAACTGCGACAACATGACGAAACCAGCAAGAGTCCTACGGGTACTCGTCAGCACGGCTCAGCTTCGGGGGATTAAGCGTTCACCAGGGTCACCAGCCGTCACGAGACGATCATGTTTCTTCGCTGCAGCCGCTGCTGTGACCCAGGATACACTGCTTGATGGCCCGGCAGACACGTCCGGGATCGCGGTCAGCATCATCCAACCAACCGTAAGTGAACGGCTCATTTGCGTTATCTGACCTCGGGTAGCATCTTGGAGCGAGTGGAGGCGTTGTGGCCAGCGAACCTGCCGAACAGCTCTACAGCCATCTCTTGGAAATGCATCAGAACGCCGCTGAGGCCGGCCGGCCCGAGTTGGGTTACCACCTCTTAGCGGCTGCGCTTCATGCAGCAGAAGAGCTCGGTAGCCTCGAACGGCTGGCTCATGTCAGACAGCTGGCCAAAGACTGCCAAAAGGAGCTCGACGCGGCCAGACCCGAACACCGGTTATCCTCCGGCGCGGCGCAGCGAAGAGGGAATACCGCTCAGTACACCGCTCTCGCGGCTATTGCGGCGGCCGCCAGCGGCAGAATCTCAGCCGACCGCACCCTGAAGCGGAGCCGTAGCGTTCAGGGACAATGAGGTCAGCAGTACCAACCAGCTTCCCCTTCCCATGCAGACCATCATAGAGCCGTTCAAGATCAAGGCGGTCGAGCCCATACGGATGACTACCCGCACCGAGCGTGAGGGTAAGCTGCGGGACGCCGGCTTCAACGTCTTTCTCCTGCGAGCCGAGGACGTCCTTATCGACCTCCTCACCGACAGCGGCACTGGGGCAATGAGCTCGGAGCAATGGGCTGCGGTTATGCGGGGAGACGAATCCTACGCCGGCAGCCGCTCCTGGTATCGTTTCGAGGAGACGGTGCACGACATCTTTGGCTTTCGCTACGTCCTACCGACGCATCAGGGACGCGCCGCCGAGCGAATCCTCTTCTCCACACTGTGCCGGCCCAATCACGTCGTTCCCAATAACACGCACTTCGACACCACCCGCGCCAACATCGAAGTCACTGGTGCCGAGGCGCGCGATATGGTGATCCCGGAAGGGCGGATTCCATCCGCCCGGCATCCTTTCAAGGGCAATATGGATGTGGACCGCCTGCGGGAGCTGATCGACGAAGTGGGCCGTGAGCGTATCCCACTCTGCATGCTCACCGTCACCAACAACTCGGGCGGCGGTCAGCCGGTCTCCATGGCCAACGTGCGGGAAGTGTCGACGATATGCCGTCAGCACGGAATTCCCCTATACATCGACGCCTGCCGCTTTGCCGAGAATGCTTACTTCATCAAGCTGCGAGAGGAGGGATACCGGGAAAAACGGCCGATCGACATTGCGCGGGAATTGTTCTCGTATGCCGATGGGTGCACCATGTCGGCCAAGAAGGACGGCATGGCGAACATCGGGGGACTACTGGCAAGCAATGACGAACGGCTGGCTTCGCAGGGGCGAAACCTCCTCATCTTGACGGAAGGATTTCCCACCTACGGCGGCATGGCTGGCCGAGACCTCGACGCGATTGCGGTGGGCCTGCGCGAGGCATTAGACGAGGACTACCTCCTCTACCGTATCACCTCGACTACGTATCTCGGCGAACACGTGTCCCGGGCCGGCATTCCCATCGTTCAGCCGCCTGGAGGTCACGCCATCTACCTGGATGCGGCAGCGTTCTTTCCTCATATCCCGCCGTTGCACCTTCCCGGTCAGGCCCTGGTGGTGGCGCTCTACCAGGAAGCCGGTATTCGAGCCGTGGAGATCGGCACGGTGATGTTCGGCCGGCGCAACCAGGTAAGCGGAGAGGAAAGCCCCGCTCCCATGGAGCTGGTTCGCCTGGCGATTCCCCGACGCGTCTACACCCAGAGTCACATCGACTACGTCGTAGAAGCGATCCTAGGCGTCTGGGGGCGGCGAGCAGCGGTTACCGGGTATCGCTTTCTCGAGCAAGCGCCGGTCCTGCGTCACTTCACGGCCCGATTCGCAGCCCTCTGACGCGCGTGGGTAGTGGGAAGTGGAGCGGCCCTGAGCCGATCCACTTACTCCACCACATCCGCACTACGCAGTTAACCGCTTCTGAAGCTGCTTTGCCGCCTCCAGATGCCCCTGAAACGCAGGACCCACCTTCTCAACGAACGCCTTCAACTCGGGATTCTTGATCGCGGGAAGCAACGTGCCAGTCACGGCATCGAGGACTGCCTGATGATAGGTGATCTCGTGCGCCACATACGCCCGATCGAATTCCGCCCCCGATTTGCTGCGCAGCTCCTTCATAGCCTCGGCGTGTTGCCGGGCGAGCGCAAAATCCTTGGGGGGTGTGGGTGTTACCGCCAACTGCTTCGCGAGGTCCCTGCCCTGTTGGCGCACCGCCTGGTGATCATGGATGAATTGCTGGGCCAACTCCCGAACCGCCTTTGTGTGAGATCTCTGGAGCGCAAGTTGGCCGGTCTCCACGTCGAATGTGTTAGCGGCATCGAAAATGGCTACGATGGTCGGGTCATCCAGAGGGGCAGCAGGGGCGTGTGGTGTCAGATAAGCCAGGGCACTGAGGGCGAGAGCGGGAAAAGCCAGGGATCGCATCTGAATCCTCCTAGGGTAAGGGCCGGGACCGTCCGGCAACGAAGGGGTACGTACCCGGATGGTATAGAGGATTGGCAAGTAAGTCAAGGTTTTATTTGACTTACTTGGGTAAGTATGTGCTTTTGAGTAGATTACCGGGCGAGAGGAGGTTGAGTGAGAGGCTGGGACACCCGATTCAACGACAGCACCCGAGGCAAGCTCGTGAGCCTGCTCCGCCGCGCGAGTCTCACAGTGGATGAGCTCGCCAAAGCCCTCGGCATCACCGACAACGCGGTGAGGGCTCAGTTGAGTGCTCTGGAGCGTGATGGTCTGGTCCGCCAGGCGGGAGTCCGGCGGGGAGGCGGCAAGCCATCCTACGCCTACGCCCTCACTCCCGAATTCGAGCCGGTGTTGTCCCGGGCCTATCTCCCAATGCTGGTTCGCCTGCTGCGAGAGCTGGGGCGACGCATGCCGGAGGAGCAGCTCACGGAGATCTTGCGCGACGTCGGTCGCCGGTGGGCTGGCGAGTTCGCGGCCTCGCCCGGAGATCCGAAATCCCAGGCCGAAATCGCGAGCAATCTCTTGAACCAGTTGGGTGGGGTGACTGAGGTGGAGAACCGGCAGGGCAGCCTGGTGATCCAGGGCTACAGCTGTCCGCTGGCAGTGATCGTGCGCGACAACCCCGCGGTCTGCCGGTCGATCGAGGCGCTGCTATCTCAACTGACGGGAATGGACCTGCGCGAGCGCTGCGACAGGAGCGGGGAGCGGGTGCGGTGCTGTTTTGACATCAGCGAGGAAGCGGGGCAGCGACCACATACTTCTCCTCTCGAAACGGCTTAAACCCTCGTTTGAGGTAATTCGGCAGCGCCGCCGGGTGGTCCAGCGTGCAGGTGTGGAGCCAGACCCGGTGGGTTCCCAGCCCCCACGCCGTCTGAGCGGCGCGCGTGAGCAGGTACTTTCCCCATCCCCGGCCGATGGACTCCGGCAGCAAACCGAAGTAGGCGATCTCCACCGATTGGTCCTCATGCTCCCGGAGCTCAAAGTATCCGGCCGGCGCACCCTGCCACGACATCAACCAGATGGAGACTCCGGGTGTATCCAGATACTGCCGCACCATCGCGTCGCTCCACCCCAAGCGATCGGTCCAATGGAAGGCTCGCCCGACCTCGCTGTATAAGTACCGGAAGAATGACGCCGGGCAGTTCTCGATCCGCTCGATCCTGGGCTCTGGCTCCGGCGGTGCCGAAGCCCGAAGCTCACGCGGCGACGTCATCTCGAGATAGGTACGAGTCACCTCGATCGACACTTCACCTCCCAAAGAAAAAACGGGCCCCACAGGGCCCGTTGGTCACACGGAGTCACAGCGGCTCTTACTGCTTGGTGCCTGCCGTGTCGCTCGGTACGGACGTGCTGTCGGTTGTCGTCCTGCTGCTGTCGCTCGGTGCTGCGTTTGTGTCACGCGGCCCCAGAGTATCCTGAGGAGTGGAAATCTGGGTTGTGTCCCCTACACCGGTATTCTGCCGAGCGGTTGTGCTGTCCAGGCCCACGCTATCCGGAGTGACTGTGGCATTGCCCGGCCGTCCCGCGACCCCTGGAGGTCCGGTCCTCGTGCTATCGATGGCGTGAGTGACCGCAGTGGTGTCCCCCCGGTCGGGGGCCGCTCCGGTTTGTTCTTCGTTTCGATTGTGGCAGGCAGCCGAAAGTGCGGCGACCGCTGCAAGAATTAGCATCTTTCTCATACGCGTCAAATACTCCTGCGGATAGTTCCAAAGACAAAGCGGCCCCGGACCACATCGGTCCGGGGCCGCCGCACGACAGCTGGTACTACTGGCTGCTCGTGCTGTCCGACGGCGTCGCGCTGGTGCTGTCGGAGGGGGTAGTAGTGGTGCTGCTGTCGTTGGCGCCGGCCGACGTGGTATCGGTGGTCGGAGCCGCCATGGACGTATCAGCGCTCATCCCGGCATCGCTGGGCTGCGCCGCGGTCGTGTCCGTGGTCGGGGCCGGTGTCTGTCCCATCGTGCTGTCCGTCGGTGCAGCCCGGGTGGTGTCGGCTGCAACCGCCGTGGTGTCGCCCCGGTCCGGAGCCGCTCCGACCTCATCCTCCGACCGGTTGTGGCACGCCGCAAACGAGGCCGCGGCAGCCAGCATCAGAAGGTATCTCATGAATTGCTCCTCGAGCTAAGGGACCCTGCCCGCCTGAGGGTCTCTTTCGCCGTTGTCCGTGTGCCGCGGGCCGTCTCACGTGATAAGAGCCGCGCTGTTCCCAGCCGCGTGGCGAGAATGTACTCCTAAACCGGCAAGTCCGATAGGTCATGGATCACATGGATAGGTCATGGATCACACCGGGGGGAAAGCGACAGGCGGGGAAGGAACCTACCCCGAGCGATGTTACGAGGATGTGACAACTCTCGTCTGCCTTTACC
>DASSED010000119.1:0-6240 GCA_035695405.1 Gemmatimonadales bacterium | reverse complement strand
CGCAGCGGAGCCGGATCGACCTGGGACAGCATCAAGCATGCTGTTCGTGATGCCTGGAACCGGGTTACCGGCCAGCACGACGTCGATACCGATAAGATGGCTGAGAGCGAGTCCGATCGAGTTTCCCGAGGGGGCCGAACCCTGTAGTCGAAGCAATACGGGCGAGGCTGTAGGGTCGAGGGTCTGAGGCAGAGAGTCGAGACTCGGGTCTGAGTCGAAACTCGGTGCCTGGACCCTCGACGTGTATCCACCCATCTCCCCCCTCGGGTTCTCCACGGCGTGATCTAGAGCACTGAACCTCCCCGGCTTAAAACCCTTTTTGTACCGTGCGTTCAGGGGAAGACGACCCGCTGGATCTTTCGTGTCGTGCGTTCGTTTCGCGTTATTCGTGATGTGACCGCAGTGGCTCATCCCGCCGGTCGGTTGATCTCCTCTTCGCAACCGAGACCCAGTTCTGCCATTCCTGACGACCAGGGATGGAAACTCCGAAATCGTGAGTCCGCCCGCGGGCGGTTCGACGTGACAATGGCGACCGGTTACCCAAAGGAGCATGACGATGACCATGGCAAACACGGAGAACCGTGGATTCCAGGATGACGCGACCTCCCAGCAGGGTGGATCCGCGCGAGAGCAGATCCGCGATGTGAAGGACCAGGTGGTCAACCAGGCCAAGAACACTTTGCAGCAAGCGCGGGACCGCGCCCAGTCGAGCCTGGGCGAGGGTAAAAGTCAGTTTGCTGACCAAGTGGGGTCGCTCGCGGAGGCGCTCCGCCGTACGACCGAGCATCTCCGCAGCGAGGACCAGAATCGGTTTGCCGGGCTGACCGAGACCCTGGCTCGACAGGTCGACCAGGTCGCCAACTACATCCGGAACAAGGATGCGGCGGCGATGAGACACGATCTCGAAAATCTGGCCCGACGTCAGCCGGCTGTGACGCTGGGCGGTGCCCTCGTGCTGGGGGTGATCGGTGCCCGGTTCCTGAAGAGCTCCGAGCGCCGGCGGGAGCGGGGCTGGGATGGCGGACGGGAGAGACAGTACAACTATGGGCGCGCCAACGAATTCGAGACCGGCCGGACCGGCTACTCAGGAGTCGGCGGATACGCCGGTGGTGGTTACTCAGGGACCGAGACCGGAGGGGGTTATGCCGGAGCTTAAGCAGGACCGAAGTCTCGGCGAGTTGTTCGGTCAGCTCAGCCAGGACATGACTCTGCTGGTGCGACAGGAGGTTCAGCTCGCCCGTGCGGAGATGAGCGACAAGATCACTCGATTGACGACCAACCTGATCTCGGTAGCGGCCGGCGGTTTCGTCGCGTATTTGGGCGGGCTCGCTCTCGTGGGGGCGCTGATTTTGGCGATCCGCGACTTGGCCAACATATCCCTGGCGTGGTCCGCACTCATTGTCGGAGCCATCCTGGCCATTGTCGGGTACGTGATGTTGCAGCGCGGCCTCAAGGAACTGAAGAAGGCTGAGCTGGCACCACGGAGAACGGTCGAAAACATTCGCGAGGACGTACAGTCCATCAAAGACGATGTCCAATGGGCAAAGGAGCAACGGTCATGAGTGAGTACGAGAAGAAGGACCCCCGGCTCGCCTATGAGCCGTCAGCACAGGAATTCGACTCCGAGGTCGGCAGCCCCGGCGAGAAACGCCCGGAGGAGATCGAGCGCGATATCGAGCAGACCCGGAGCCGACTGAGCCGGGACATCGATGAGCTGGGCAATAAGCTCAGCCCGCAGAACCTGAAGGAAGAGGCCAAGAGCGCCATCAAGGGTGCCGCGCAGGGAGCCGTCTCCAATGTGGGTGAGCAGGCCCGTAGGACCGGCTTCCGGCTGGTCGAAGTGATCCGGGAGAATCCGTTGCCCGTCATCGCGGTGGGTGCGGGCGTCACCTGGCTATTGACGCAGCGTTCCCGCAGCGACGTGTCGGGCAACCGCATGGCGCGGTACGCGTACACCGGGCCCGAGCGGCGCCAGGGCGATGCCTGGCAGAGCGGAACCCGAGGCCGTTTCGGCGGCACGGTGAGCGACGTGAAGGATTCGGTGAGCGAAGCAGCGAGTGGAGTGGCTGAGCGTGCCGGCGAGCTCAAGGATCGGGCGGGCGAGCGGCTCAGCGATTTGGGAGGCGAAGCACGTCGTCAGTCCCGCCGCATCAAGACCAATCTGGAGCATGCCGCCGAGGAGAACCCGCTGGCCCTCGCCATCGGCGCCACCGTGGTCGGTCTGGCTCTTGGACTACTGCTGCCCGGAACCCAGCGTGAAGATGAGATGATGGGTCCGGCGCGGGACCAGCTAGTTGAGCGGGCGGAGCATACAGCGGAGCGGGTCAAGGATGCCGCCGTCGAGGCGGGCCGCGAGATCACGGAAACCGTGAAGTCTGAAGTCGAGCAGCGGAAGCCCGAATTCAAGGAAGCAGTGCAACAGGCCGGTGAGACGGTGAAGGAGCAGGTGAAGGAATCGGCCCGCCGGGTAAAGAAGGAAGCGAAGGACGCCGCCACGGAATCGGGGAACAACCCCAGGAGCACAGCATGAGTCTCGATTCGCTGGATAAGCTCTTCCTCGAAGAGCTCAAGGATATCTACAACGCTGAAAAGCAGCTCACCCGAGCGTTGCCGCGGATGGCAAAGGCGGCTGAATCGCCTGAGCTTCAGCAGGCATTTACCAACCACCTCCGGGAAACCGAGGGGCAGGTCCAGCGGTTGGAGCGAATTTTCAAGGAGCTGGGTCAGGCCGCTCGCGGTAAGAAGTGCAAGGGAATGGAAGGATTGATCGAAGAAGGCAAGGAAAAGATGGAAGAAGAGGGGGAATGGCCGGTGCTGGATGCGGCCTTGATTGCTTCAGCCCAGAAGGTGGAGCATTATGAGATCGCCGCGTACGGCTGTCTCCGAACCTATGCTCAGCTATTGGGCTATGATGAGGCGGAGCGGCTGCTGCAGGAGACCCTGGAGGAAGAGGAAGCAGCCGACAAGAAGCTGACCGAGCTGGGCGAGTCGGGAATCAACGAAGCCGCTGTCGCGGCTGGAGCGGGAACCGAAGAGGAAGAGGAGTAGTCTCCAAGGTCAGGGTAGTTGATGGCGCTTCGGCCCAGCTCTTTACCAGCGGGGCCGGAGCGTCAGTCGTTTCGATCGGGTCATGACCTGCGGGTCCCCGAGAAAGTCTCAGCAGACTGTCCGCGACCGCCCCAATGCGCTTCTGAAAAGACGCCGCACGTAACGACGTCCAGGTTGTTTGAAACTCGACCAGGGACGACTCCGCGCTGTTCTGAGCCCGCTGCCGTAGAGCAGCGAGTCCTGGCCTGATGCCTTCCGCCCCATCCTCATTGGGCATTTCCTGGATCATTACCTGCATGTCGTGGAGGGTGCCGAGGGCGTTCTGCAGCGCCTTGAGGCGCTTGAGATACCCTTTGAGTCGGGGCAGCCGCGGCGAGAGCGGCTCCATAAGGTAGCGCAGTCGCTTGGCCCGGATTCTGGTGGCGTGCGCCTCGCTCTGGTCGGCCACGTGCCGCACCGAGTCCAGCGAGTCACAGAGCTCCTGGGCGTACTGCCGGATCAATTCGGCAGCCACTTCGCCGAAGGGAGGCTGAACCGTGGCGGTGCCGCTGCTGACCTCCAACTCGAAGGTGAGCAGCCGGGGCCGAAGCCGGCTCTCCAGCTTGCGAAATCGGCGGCCCACATTGGCTGTGGCTTGCACGAGCATGGACCTTCGGCCCTCCAACCGCCCCACCAGCCACCCCTGACCCTGGGCCTCGTGGGGAGCAAGGCTGGCCGCCTGGTCTCTGAGCCACATGAGCTGCACCTCGGTGTCACGGCCGGCGTTGGTTTCCCGGGTCAGGGATCTCAGGCGGCTGCGTACTTTTCCGGAGACACTGCCCTTTACGAAGGGGCGATACGCTCGTAAGCAGCTCCGGAGCCGCCGGAGCCCAACTCTGAAGTCGTGCAGCGCTTCCAGATCCGCCGGGTTGACCAGCCGTTCCTGAGCTCGCCCGATCTCGTCCAGGTAGGACATGAGCAAGAGCCGGGAGGCTTCCTGGGGTGAACGGCGCAGAAGATCGGCTGGTAAGCGGTTGGCCATGTTATTCGTTGAGTCGAGCCAGCTCGCGCCGCGTGAGCAGCCATTTTAGAGTGGCCTTGCCGGCACTGGCGGTTTCCAACTCGAGAAGGCAGGCACCTCCCTTCTTGAGGTCCACAAAAGACGATCGTGTGCCCGAGAGCACGTACGTGATAAAGGTGCTCAGATGTGGCTCGTGCCCCACGATTGCGACGATCTGATCGTCCCGCCTTTCCTGGAGCGAAGCAAGAACCTCCTCGGGGTCCTTGTCCGGGAGAAGGGTATCCCGAACAATGACCTCACAATCGTACTCTTCGGCCACGATCTCCGCCGTTTGAGTGGCCCGCACCAGCGGGCTGCTAATGATGACATCGACTCGCCGGATCAGCCTGCCCAAGCCGGCCGCGGCCTGCCGCATGGCCTTCTTACCGTCCGGGGTGAGCGGCCGGAGGCGGTCATCCCGCCCCTCGGCTTTCCAGGCCTCGGGATCTCCCGCCGGCCCGTGCCGGACGACCAGGAGCTTCACGCGCTCTCGGAGCTCTTCCGGGCCCGGGGTGAACGCACTCGGGGCGGCCTGGTACGGTGGCCTGACGCGCCGGTCCCGTTGCCGGTGGGGACTTCAGCCGGAGGAGACCCCGACTCGCCTAAGATGGGTACGAACCGGAAGGCGGCGTCGCCGGCATCCCGGGCAGATTCACGGGCTAGCGCCTGGAAGATGATCTGAGAACGAATCGCAGGCTCCCCCTCACCGGGTGAGAGCCGGACGTACGTACCATCGGCTTGGAGCTGGCGCGCCTTGAGGTTGTCCTTCAGCACGACCTGGAGCAACTCGTCTGTTACTCGAGCCTTGAGGCGAGGGTCTTCCAGCGGAAACATCAGCTCGATCCGACGGAAGAAGTTACGCGGCATCCAGTCGGCACTGCCGAGAAATACCTGGGGAGCGCCGCCGTTCTCGAAATAGAAGATTCGGCTGTGCTCCAAGAATTTGTCGACGATGCTGATGACCCGGATGTTCTCCGAAAGACCAGGGATTCCCGGTCGCAGAGCGCACGTCCCCCGAATAACCAGATCGATCTTGACGCCGACCCGGGAAGCCCGGTACAAGGCGTCGATCACGCTCGGCTCGATCAGGGCGTTCATCTTTACGATGATGCGCGCGGGCCGGCCACTTTCTGCGTTTTTTGCTTCGCGATCGATCAGCTCGACGACCTGCTCGCGCATCCCGAGAGGAGCCACGATGAACTTGCGCCAGCGGCGGCCCTGGGAATAGCCGGTAAGCAGATTGAACAGCTCGCTCGTGTCCTCGCCAAAGTCCGGCTTGGCCGTAAACAGGCCCAGGTCGGTGTAGATCCGGGCGGTGGTTGGGTTGTAGTTGCCCGTGGAGAGGTGGACATAGCGGCGGATACCGTCTGACTCGCGGCGAACGACCAGCGCCGCCTTACAGTGGGTCTTGAGACCGACCACTCCATACACCACGTGAACCCCGGCTCGTTCAAGGGATCGGGCCCAGACGATATTGTTCTCCTCGTCGAATCGGGCCTTGAGCTCGACCAGCGCGGTCACTTGCTTGCCGTTGTGGGCCGCGCGTTCCAGCGCCTGGATGATGGGGCTACCCCCACTGGTGCGGTACAGGGTCTGCTTGATCGCCAGGACCTGGGGATCATCCGCGGCTCGCTGGATGAAATCGACGACCGAGCCGAACGACTCGAAGGGATGATGCACCAGTACGTCCTGAGCGCGGATCACATCGAACATGTCCGTGCCCGAGCTGAACACGGGCGGGATTCGGGGCACCAGCGGATCGTCCTTCATGGCCCGAAATCCTTCGAGCCGATGCAACGCCATTCCCACCGTCAAATCGACCGGACCCGGTACCCGATAGACGTCCCGCTGGTCCAGGTCGTGGGCCTCGACCAGCATCTGCACGAACCGTTCGTCGGCCGTGGCGGAGATCTCCAGCCGAACCGCATCCCCACGCATCCGATGTCGCAGGGTCTCTTCGATGGTTTGCAGCAGGTCTTCCGCATCGTCCTCGTCGATAGTCAGGTCGGTGTTGCGCGTCACCCGGAAAACGGTGTGACCCACCACCCGAAAGCCTCCAAAGAGCGTGTGGAGGTGAGCGGCAATGATGTCTTCCAGGAGCACGAAGCGGGTCCGCGGCGTCGAGTCAGGAAGCAGGACGACCCGATCCAGAA
>DASSED010000118.1:0-7696 GCA_035695405.1 Gemmatimonadales bacterium | reverse complement strand
GTCCTCGGGCTCGTGCCCTCTCAACACTTCACTCAAGTCGACGCGTTTACCAGCCGTCCATTCGCCGGTAATCCGGCGGCCGTGTGCCTTCTCCCCGCCGCGCGCGATGCCGGTTGGATGCAGCAGGTCGCCCGGGAAATGAACCTGGCCGAAACGGCGTTTCTGGTCCGCCGCAGCGATGGCTTCGACCTTCGCTGGTTTACGCCCTCCATCGAGGTCGACCTGTGCGGCCACGCGACGCTCGCCAGCGCTCATGTCCTCTGGGAAGAGGGTCATCTGCCACTCTCGGCGCCAGCCCGCTTCCATACCCGAAGCGGCGTGCTCACCGCCTCGCGCGATGCTGATCTCATCTGGCTCGATTTTCCTGCCACGCCGAGCCGGCCGGTGTCTCCGCCACCCCAGATCCAACAGGGGCTTGGGGCCACCCCGGTCTACGTGGGGCGCACCTCGTTCGACTATCTGATCGAGCTGGAGTCCGAGAGCATGGTGCGCTCGCTCACCCCCGACCTGGGTGCTCTGCTGCAGCTCGGCAGCCGAGGGGTGATCGTCACCGCCCGATCGGACGATGGAGAATACGACTTCGTATCCCGCTTCTTCGCTCCCGGCTCCGGCATTGCCGAAGATCCGGTCACCGGATCAGCTCATTGCGGATTGGGTCCTCATTGGGCGATGCGACTCAACAAACAGGAGCTAGTCGGCTATCAGGCATCGGAGCGAGGCGGAGCCGTTCGAGTACGCCTTGAAGGCGACCGGGCGCTCCTCGGGGGTCAGGCTGTGACCGTCGTGCGCGGCGAGCTGCTGTACTGACCTGATGGATCCGCGGGAAGCATTCGAAACCCTCGACCTCAGAGTGGGAAGAATTCTCCGAGCCGAGCTCAACCAACGGGCCCGCAAGGCGTCCTATAAGCTGTGGATCGACCTCGGCCCTATGGGGGAGAAGACGTCGAGTGCTCAGCTTACGGCGCTGTACCAGCCAGAGGAACTGATCGGCCGGTTGGTGATTGCAGCGGTGAACCTGGGCACCCGCAACATCGCGGGGTTCATGTCGGAGGTGCTGGTGCTGGGCGTGCCCAGTGCGGCGGGTGAGGTGGTACTGCTCGGCACCGAGCGGGAGGTGCCGCTGGGAGGCCGGGTGTATTGAGGAGCTGGAAAAAGTCTTCTTCTAATTCACTCGACTCGAATCCATCGCTGCCGGTCGCACCACAAACCCGGTTACCGCACCATCCTTCGCCAGACTCCACTCGATCAGCATCCGATGGGTCGACTTGTCGAACGAAGCCTGCCGAGTGTATACCCGATAGGGATCGGCATCCTCCACGCTCTCGTCGACCTTTCCGCTTTCCGTCCCGAGTCGGCGTACCGCTCGGCTGGCAAAGGTCGCGAGATCGCCGACGCTGCCGAAGGTCTGGCGCATCTCGGGTGAGAACCGCTCCCACAGCTTGTTGTACTCGTTACCGTACAGCCACGCGGTATACATCCGGCCCTGCTGCAGCAGGGCCCCATCGGGCCGATCTGATCGGGGAGCGCACGCAAGCGCCGCGAGCGCGAGCGCTGGTCCCCACAAGCGGGCATCCATTGGTAGGCCTCGGTATGCTATGCGGGCAAGTCCCAGGGTGATGTCATGAGAGTCTACATCTCGATCGACATGGAGGGCATCGCGGGAGTCGTGCATGAAGACCAGACCGACCCCACCGATCCCCGCCACGCCGGAGAGTATAACAGGTTTCGCCGTCTCATGACGAATGAAGCCAATGCTGCAATCCGTGGCGCGCGTGACGCCGGTGCAACGGCCGTCGTGGTCAACGACAGCCACTGGTTGATGCGCAATCTCCTTGCCGAGGAGCTCGACCCCTTCGCTGAGCTCATGAGCGGGGGACCGAAACGGCTTTCGATGGTGGAAGGTATCGAAACCGGGTTCGATGCAGCGATGTTCATCGGGTATCATGCCCGCGCCGGCACGCAGAACGCAACGATCGATCACACCTATACCAGCCGAGTTCATGAAGCGCGCATCAGTGGGGCACCGGTCGGTGAGCTCGCGCTGAATGCTGCACTCGCAGGAGTGTACGGTGTGCCGGTCGCACTGGTGAGTGGAGATCAGTCACTCGCGGCCGAGGCCACGGCTCTGCTGGGCGACAGCGTGGAAACGGTCATCGTCAAAGAAGCCGTGGGCCGCTTCGCCGCGAAGAGCCTTGCCCCCACGGTCGCTTGCGAGCGGATTCGGGCAGGCGCGGCGGCGGCGCTTACTCGGCGTCACCCCGTGTTTACATTCCGCTCACCAGTCCGGCTGGAGGTTGATTTCGCCGGGAGTCAGATGGCCGACATGGCCGAGCTCGTGCCCGGGAGCCGGCGGACAGGGCCAAGGACGGTGGAGTATACCGGTGACGATTATCGCCAGGTGTTCCGCGCCTGGAGAGCCATGTACAACCTGGCGAGTGTCGAATAGGGAGACCTCCGCGGATCACCGATGCTGTATCGGCACTCGGTTTCGCTTACCCGACTCATTCGCTTACCAGAACCGAGAACCTCACGATGACAGCCACACCAAGTACTGCCGGCGGCACTTCGACCTGGGAAGAGGACATCCGCAACCTTGAGGAGAAGGCTTGTGCCGCTTTCGTGTCCGCAGACATTCCCATGATGGAGCGTCTCCTAGCCGAAGAGTTCGTGGTCAATTCTCCACTGCAGCAGATTGCCGACCGGCCCCGGATGCTATCCCTCCTGGAGTCCGGTCGGATTCGGCATCACACCTATGACATTGACATCGAGCATATCAGCCGTCACGGCGACGTGGTCGTCGTCATGGGTCGCGATCGAGTCACGGGACCACCGCTGGGGGGAACGTCTCATCGCCGGTTCACCAACATCTGGCAACTGGTGAGTGGCAGTTGGCGGCTTGTCGCTCGTCACGCCCACGTGGTTTCCCACGAGGCCCACGAAGACTGAGCCCGCGCCAAGACTCCGCTTCAGGGTCGCGACCGTTCAAGTTGCTCGGCCTAGCCCCGGGTTGCGACCCGCCTTCCGCGAGCGATAGCTTTTGCGCCAGGCCCATCTGCGGCGCCCCAAGTTTCGGAAGGCACGGTGTCAGTGAAGGTTCGACAGACGGTGAGCGACAGCGTGTCCATCGAATCGGGCGCTGTGCTTGGCCGATATCGGCTCATCGAACCGATCGGGGAAGGTGGTATGGGAGAGGTCTGGAAGGCTCTCGATACCAACCTCGATCGCGTGGTGGCCATCAAGATGCTCTTGCGGGGCGCCCTGCGAGATTCCACTACCCGCGAACGTTTCCGGCGGGAGGCGCGGGTGCTCTCCCGATTCTCCCACCCCGGCATCGCCACAGTCTTCGATTTCGATACCCACGACGGGCACGACTTCCTGGTGATGGAGTACGTCTCAGGTGGAACCCTCGAGTCCCGCCTGGCCACCGGGCTCCAGCCGCTGGACACCATTCTCCGTTGGGGCGCCGCGATCGCTGACGCGCTCGACACCGCTCACCGCCATGGCATTCTCCATCGCGACCTGAAACCAAGCAATGTGATGCTGACGGAGGAGGGGCAACCCAAGATCCTCGATTTCGGGTTGGCCGTGTTCTTGTCTGCCGGCAAAGTGGCCGGAAGAATCACTCAGTCGGGAACGATCGTTGGTTCCCTGCCCTACATGGCGCCGGAGCAGCTCTTCGGTGAGGCGGATGATGCCCGCACCGACCTCTACGCGCTGGGAGCGATGCTGTTCGAGATGGTGACGGGACAGCGCCCGTTCGTCAAAGAGCGACCCGAGGCACTGATGTTCGCCATCATCAACAGTGCGGCTCCCACAGTTCTCTCGATTCGGCCTGACGCGCCGGCCGAGCTGGACCGGTTGTTGAGTGAGTGTCTCCACAAAGACCCGCAGCATCGCCCCGCATCGGCGTCGGCAGTGAGCGAGTGGCTCCGGCGCATTCGGGACGGTCGGCCCGGCCTCCCTTCCCCGCACCCGGGGAGTGACGCGATTCAGGCTATCGCGGTGCTCCCCCTCCGGAACGTCTCGAATGATCCCACCCAGGAGTACTTCGCGGATGGTATGACCGAGGCGATGATCTCCGATCTGGCCCACATTCGGGCTCTCCGGGTGATCTCCCGCACCTCCGCCATGAAGTACAAGGGGACAACCCTCTCGATCCCCGAGATCGCTCGTGAACTCAATGTGGATGCGGTGCTGGAGGGTTCGGTGTTGCTGGTCGGGAACCGGGTCCGTCTGAGCGTGCAGCTGATTTCGGCCCGGTTCGACGCGACCCTCTGGGCCACCCGCTACGACCGCGAGCTGGAAGACGTGCTGGGGCTTCAAAGCGAGCTGGCCGAAACGGTGGCGCGGGAGATCGCGATCAAGCTGACCCCCACCGAAGTCACTCAACTGGCCAAACGGCCTGCGGTGAACCCCGAAGCCCATCTCGAGTTTCTCCGGAGCCGCCATTCGTATTACGCAGCCTCGCCGCAGGCAGTCGAAGTCGGCCTGCGCCACGCTCGCCGGGCGCTGGAGCTCGACCCTGCCCTCGCACCGGCCTGGTCAGCGTTGGCTGATTGTCATGCCTTCCGGGCGCTCCGTGGGATGGCACCGCCGGCAGAGGCTTTTGCGGAGGGAACCGCCGCCGCGACGAAGGCCCTGGAGCTGGATCCATCGCTGGCCGAGGCACACGCCGCCCTCGGCACCATTCGCTCGCACTCCGGCGACCTTGCCGGCGGGCTGCGGTCGCTCCAAAAGGCCATCGAGCTGAACCCGGGTCTGGCGGCGGCCCACGACCGCCTGGGACGGGTGCTGTACGCCTTCGAGCGGCACGCCGAAGCGATCGCGGCGATGAACAAGGCGGTAAGCCTGGATCCCCTCTCCATGTTCATCCGCACCGGTGCGGGCGATGCCCACTACTACGCCCGGGAGTACGAGAAGTCAGTGGTGCATTATCGAATGGCGCTCGAGCTCGACCCGCGCTTCGACGGCGCTCACACCGACCTCGCTCGCTCGCTCGAAGCATTGGGGCGCTTCGACGAGGCACGCGCCGAGTATGAGGAGGGACGGCGCCTGTCGGGCGGCGTCGCCGGCCCATCGTTCGGGTTGGCCCACCTCGAGGCCGCATCGGGCAACACGACCGAGGCCCGTCGCATCCTCGCGGAGCTCACTGAGGCCCGGTCTCGCAGGGTGGTATCGGCCTGGGGGATCGCCGCCTTGCATGCCAGCTTGGGGCAGGCCGATGAAGCCTTTCGGTGGTTCGAGATTGCCATCGAAGAACGAGCCGCCGGGATGATCCTGCTTCGGGTTCATCCTCGACTTGATCCCATCCGAAGTGATCCGAGATATCGGCCGCTGGTCCGTCGCGTAGGACTGGAGGGTGCCGTTGGCTAGCTCACGGATAGTGTCCGTGAGAACCTGAACCTTCGTCGAGTAGCCCACCATGATCGACTGGTACATCGACGGGATCGAGTTCGGCAGCTGCAACTGTTCCTATGGTTGTCCCTGTCAGTTCGAAGCATTGCCCACGCACGGCCATTGCCGCGGCTTCGAGGTGATACGGATCGAACACGGAGCTTTCGCCAGCACGCCGCTCGATGGACTGACGATAGCGCTGGTGTACGCCTGGCCCGGACCCATCTTCGAGGGCAACGGTGAGCTGCAGGTGGTCCTGGATGAGCGCACCACGGTGGAACAGCGGAAGGCGTTATTGGCGGTGCTCATGGGGGAGGAGACCGAGGAAGCCGCGACTCACTGGTGGGTCTACCGGACCATGTCGAGCCGGATTCACCCGCCGCTCAGCACAACGATCCGTTTCGAGGTGGATCTCGAAGCGCGGACGGCCTTGGTCGACATCCCGGGCATTCTCCATTCGGTCGGTCGACCGATCAAAGGGGCCGGAGGCCAGGAGCATCGGGTGCGCATCGAGATTCCCCAGGGCATCGAGTTCGAAACAGCCGAGATTGGGAGCGCCACCACCACCGCCAAGGGAGCAATTCCTCTCGATCTCACCGACACCTATGGTCAGTTCAATCTCCTGCGGCATTCGGGTCGCGGGGTGGTGCACAGATGAGTATTGGATCGCTCTTGCGGTGGGTGACAGGATGATGCACTGTAGGGCCGGCGGCTGATCCGCGCCCAACCTCGCCGGCCCTGCCCCAGCAAGGGCCCTCGTGAGGCAAAGGGGGGAATACTCCCGGATTGATCTCAATGTTTGCCTTTGGGACGCCACGGGCGTCGCGGCTGGGGCGCGGGTCGCCTGTGGCCTGACCAAAGGACCTTCCGATGACTACCCATAAAGACTTCAAGCGACTGGTTCGGGGACGGATGCAGAAGACCGGTGAGCCCTACACCGCAGCACGCGCTCACCTGCTGAAACCCAAGCCGGCCGTCACACCCAGGAACGGCGGTGCCGGTGAGTATGCCAAGCTCGCCGGGAAAAGCGATGCGATCATCAAGCAACGGACCGGCTGCGATTGGGCTCGCTGGGTCAAGGCGCTGGATCAGGCCAAGGCCCACACCTGGCCTCACCGGGAGATCGCTCGGTACGTGCACCAGAAGTACGAGATCCCGAGCTGGTGGGCTCAGACGATCACGGTCGGCTACGAGCGCATCAAGGGACTCCGTGCGATCGGCCAGCGGCGCGACGGAAGCTTTGAAGCGAGCAAGAGCAAGACGTTCGCGGTTCCGCTGCCCCAGCTCTATCGCGCTTTCCACGATCCACGCACCCGCTCACGCTGGCTGCCGGAGATTGACCTCATGGTCCGGACCGCCACCCGTGACAAATCGATGCGGATCACCTGGCCGGATGGAACGTCGGTGGAGGTGGGCTTTACCAGCCGTGGGGCAGCGAAGAGCCAGGTGACGGTCCAGCACACCCGCCTGGCAAATCAGGTCGCGGCATCACGCATGAAGGAGTTCTGGTCCCAGAGGCTCGACGCTCTCGGCGAGGTGGTGGGGAATGCTCGCGTCGGTCTTCGTCGGCACTAGCGTCGATGGGTTCATCGCCCGTCCCGACGGAGCGCTCGACTGGCTGCCGCCGGGTGGGGGAGAAGAGCATGGCTATGAGGCATTCATGAAAACGGTCGACACGCTCGTCATCGGCCGGGGAACGTTCGAGACAGTCCTGGGCTTCGACTCCTGGCCTTACGGCGAGAAGCGGGTGGTGGTCCTGAGCCATCACCCGCTTGACCTCTCATCTGCCCGTGGGACAATCGAGCAGATGGGGGGTCCGCCGGCCGAGATTGCGGCACGACTAGCAGCACAAGGGGTGCAGCACGTCTATGTAGACGGGGGGATCACCATTCAAGGATTTCTCCGGGCTCGACTCATTCAGCGCCTCATTATCACTCGAGTACCGATCCTCATCGGCTCCGGCATTCCTCTCTTCGGCCCGCTGGAAGCCGATATCAGGCTGCAGCACGTGGTGACCCGCCAATTTCCCAGCGGACTGGTGCAGAGTGAGTACCTTGCCACCGGCTGAACCGGTCTCCGGGAGGGGGTAGACAGCTCCATGGCTACGTCAGCGCGACTCACCCGCGAGGGCGCAATCCTTCGCAGATTCGCACTGAGCTATCCCGAAGCTTACGAGGAGATGCCCTGGGGCCACCACGCCATCAAGGTCAAAGGGAAGACATTCGTGTTTCTCGCAGCCGAGGAGGGGAAGTTTTCCCTCTCGGCCAAGCTGCCTTCATCGGGCGGGCTGGCGCTCAAGTTG
>DASSED010000117.1:0-5332 GCA_035695405.1 Gemmatimonadales bacterium | reverse complement strand
CGGCCCGACTCCTGACTCCCGACTCTTGACTCCCGACTCAAATAGACCCTCGACTCTTTCCCCTCGACCCTCTATTTTACCCCGTCCCCAACCGCTTGCGCCCATTCGACTTTCCGCGGAGAGCCCTCCTCCACCATGAGCTTTTGGCGTCGCCTCTTCGGCAAGGGATCTCGCGAGAATCTGACTCCGCAGCGGCTCGACTACCTCAACGAAGGGTTGGCCCTCGAGCGCCAGGGTGATTTCGAGGCGGCGCTCACCTCCTACCGGCTTGCGTTTCGAGACAATCCCGCCGATTCGCGCATCTTGCTCAACATGGCCATCGCGTTCACCAAGACCGGCCAACCGGAAGAAGCCATCCGCCACTACAAACGGGCCCTGGAGCTGGACGACAGCCTGGGTGGCGCCCACTACGGCGTGGCCTTTCTCTTGCTGAAACGGGGCGATGCTAAGGAGGCGGCCGAGCACCTCAAGGCGTTCCTGGCCCGGCCTCCCAAGGGTGCCGACGCCGAGCGCTGGGTCCGGCACGCTGAAACGGCGTTGCGGGAGATCGCGAGCAGCCCGGCCTCGGGGACGATGTGAGGCGCTGGCCCTTTCTCCTCTGGTCCATTCTGATGTGCGGGTGCAGCGATCTCACCGAGGGTGCCGGTGGGGCCGTCGGGCTGCAGATCCTGGAGCCGGCCGACAAGCGGATCGAGGCCGGCACCAGTCTCCAGCTCTCGGCGACCGCGATCGACAAGAACGGAAATGCGATCGATACGCCGATCGAGTGGCGGGCCTCGGATCCCACGGTCACGGTGGACGCCACCGGGCTCGTCACCGGCGTCGCGCCCGGCACCGGCCGGGTGCAAGCGTTCAGCGGATCGCTTCCGTCCCAGGTGCTCACCTTCACGGTGATCGCGCGGGCCGATACCATGGTGCTGGTGGGCGACTCGGTGGTGACGGTCGCGGCCGGCGTCGAGGCGTCCACGCCCCTGGTGGTGCAGGTGCGCACCTTCGTCCCCGACGATCCGCTGGGCGGCCGCGACGTGATCTATGCGGTGACGTCGCCGCCGGATGTGGGGCCGCACACCGTCGAGCTTTTCGGTGGCGTCCTCGCTGATACGCTCCAGACCTCCACCCCCGAGGGCACGGTCTCGACCGTCACACTGAACAGGGTCAATGGCACAACGCAACCCGATACCGCCATCGTCACCGTGGTCGCCCCGCGGCCCCACGGCGATCCCGTCCCCGGCTCCGGCCAGCGGTTTCTCGTCATCTTTCAGTAAGGCGACGCGCACGCCGCGTACCCTGAACGAGCTGTACTTCGGAACTCAGGACCAATTCGGCACTCGCCCGGCCGCCCTGAGGGCCAAGCACAACGGCGAGTGGTACGCCCTGACCTATCGGGAGCTGGCCGAGCGGGTACAGGACCTGAGCATCGGACTCCTCGAGCTGGGCCTGGTGCCCCGCGACCGGGTTGCGATTCTGTCGGAGAACCGGCCCGAGTGGGCCATCGTCGATTACGCCTGTCTCGCCGCCCGCTGCACCGACGTTCCCATCTATCCTACTCTGCCGGCCAAGCAGGCCGAGTACCCGCTGCGGGACTCGGGTGCGGCGGCTGTGTTCGTCTCTACCCGCCAGCAGCTGGACAAGGTGCTGGCGATCCGAGGCCGGTTGCCGGCACTCCGGCATATCATCGCCTTCGACGAGAGCGTGACCGGCCCGGGCGTGATGAGTCTGGCCGATGTGTATGCCAAGGGCCGGGTGGCGCGGCAGCGTCACCCCAACTGGAAGTCGGACGCCTTGCAGGCTCGGCCCGACGATCTCGCCACGCTGATCTATACCTCGGGCACCACCGGCGAGATGAAGGGGGTCATGCTGACTCACGGCAACATCGCCTCGAACGTCACCACCTGCTGTGCGCTCTTCACCTTCAGCCAGGACGACGAGTGTCTCTCGTTCCTGCCGCTGTCCCACATCTTCGAGCGGATGTTCGGCCACTACTGCATGTTCTACTCCGGCGTCATCATCAACTACGCCGAGAGCGTGGACACGGTGGCGGCCGACATGCAGCAGGTGCGGCCCACGCTGATGGCGTCGGTACCTCGGCTCTATGAGAAGATCTACGGGCGGGTGCTGGACCAGGTGCGCTCGAGCTCCAAGCTCAGGCAGCGGATCTTTTTCTGGAGCAAATCGGTGGGCGAGCTCTGGGTGGAACGGCGTCATGCGGGGCGGCGGCTGTCGCCCACGCTGGCCCTGAGCCGCTGGCTGGCCGACCGGCTGGTGTTCACCAAGCTTCGGGCCCGCACCGGCGGGCGGATTCGCTTCTTCATCTCGGGCGGCGCACCGCTCTCGGCCGACATCGCCAAATTCTTTCACGCCGCCGGCATCCCAATCCTCGAGGGCTACGGGCTGACCGAGACCTCTCCAGTGATCGCGGTGAACACCTTCCAGCATCTTCGGCTCGGCACCGTGGGCCGCCCAATCCCAGGCACCGAGGTGCGGATTGCGTCTGACGGCGAGATTCTCACGCGGGGTCCCTGCGTGATGACCGGCTACTACGGGAAGCCCCAGGCCACGGCCGACGCCGTGGATCCCGATGGATGGTTCCACACCGGCGATATCGGTCTGCTGGATGACGGTGGGTTTCTCAAGATCACCGATCGGAAGAAGGACCTCATCGTAACAGCCGGAGGAAAAAACATCGCGCCGCAGCCGATCGAGAGCCTGGTCAAGACCAGCAAGTACGTCACCAATGCGGTGATGCTGGGCGACCGCCGGAAGTTCCCCATAATGCTGGTAGTGCCCAATCTCCAGACGCTCGCCGCCTGGGCGACACGGCAGGGGATACCGCCGATGGAACCGGAGGCGCTGCTCCGAGTCGCCGAAGTCGTGCTTAAGCTGGATCGCGAGGTCCGGACCACGCTGCGCGACTTGGCAAGTTACGAGGTACCCAAGAAGCTGCTGCTGGTTCCCCATGATTTCACGGTGGAGTCGGGCGAGCTGACCCCGACGCTCAAGGTTAGGCGTCGGGTGGTGGAGGAGAGACATCGGGGGGCGATAGAGGAACTGTATGGAGAAGGTGAGCGGTAAGCGGTCCAGCGCGACCCCGGACTCCTCATCCCGAGCGTAGCGAGGGATCCGACGCGCCCTTCCGGATGCTTGGAGAAGATCCCTCACTCGTTCGGGATAGAGGAACCCCTAGCCACCCCCGCTTACCGCTCCCCACTCACCTCACCCATCACCGCCTACCGCTCCCCACCCACACCCCTCCCGCGCTGGCCAACAGCTCGACGACCTCCGGTGATGGATCCGGCCCCTCACCCACAATTCGAAGTCCCGGAAGCACTACCCTAGCGGCTTCTCGGACCCAGTTCTCATCACCGCCGTATGGCCTACTGAGCACCACGCCCCTCATCGAGCGGGATTTGAGCGGGATCCGTCCGCTTCGGAGCACGCTCAGTTGAGCCGCGTCGCGCACCTCCAGAGGCGGGTTGACGGCCACCAGTCCCACGCCGGGCATCAGCCGCGATAGCTCTTCCCAAAGCTCAGCCAGCGTCCCCGCAATTACGAGGTATCCGCCCGGCCCGTTGAGTCCTGCCAACGCAGTGAGTCCCTCGGCGTTGAGGGAGCTGGCGGCATGAGAGTCCGGAGCAGCTCCATCGCCGGTGTTGAATACGCCGTCCACCAGCTCGAACGTTTTTCCGCAGACGGGACAGCCCAGCTGGCCCGATCGCACCGAACGGCCCTCGAGCCGATCGGGGAGCAGTACCAGGTAACTCTCGGCGTGGTCGGTTGGACAGCGGAGATGGTCGGTCAGCTCGATGAACACGCGAGTCAGGAGTCAGGAGTCGGGGGTCGGGAGTGACAGCGGATCGTGAGTAACCCAAGGAATGAGAGATCCTTCGCTCGGCTCAGATGACAGCTCCTGACTCCCGACTCCCGACTCATCACGGTTTAAATACCACCCACGTCAACTTCCCCGGCTCGACCGCCACCACCCGGAACACCTTCTTCCCCTCGATCTCCGTGCCCAGTGTGTAATTCCCGGGGGGCACGTCGCCCACGGCGAAGTGCTCGTGATAGAGCGGATGGGGATGCGCCTTGTCGCCGTAGGTCTCGGCGTAGGAGAACGGCGTCTCCGGCGGATTAGGCTTGATGATGCCATAGATCCGGGCCTGGGGGATCGGTGTCCCCGATGCATCGAACACCTGGCCGGCAATGATCCCGGTCCCGGCAACCGGCTCGATCCAGAGCTCCGGATTGCTGGTATAGGGCGGGAAGCGCTGCAGCGAATCGATGATAGCGCCGAGGGAGTCGGTGGGTGAGGCGGAGATCTCCAGATGGAGATGATCGTTGGTGGCGCGCCCGGTGTTCCCCACCAGGGAGATCACGGCGCCTTTTCTGACCTTCTGGCCGACTTTCACCTTGAGCGCGGAGTTGTGGTAGTACGTCGAATAGATCCGGTATCGCTTCCCCTCGGCGGACACGCTGGTGTCGTGCCGGATGGTCACCGTCAGCGCGCCCTGCTCTGCCCTACCCGCGTAGACCACGGTGCCGGCCCCGATGGCGTACACCGGAGTGCCGTCCGGGTTGTTGAACTCCACCCCTTGATGCTGTTGAAACGTGCCTCCCATGGTCGAGCCGTAGCGATAGGTCTGGTCGATGAAGCTGTTGTCCGTGGGCGCGATGGGGCGACGGAACCAGGTGGTGAGCGGCGCGCGGGGTGAGATGGTGTCTTTGGCCTGTTGGCGGAGGCAGGGCAAAGTGTCCGACACCGGCCGGAGCCCACAGCGAGTGCCTCCGATCAGCTGCCGGCCGATGAGCAGCGAATTGGCTGGAGAAAAGGCAGCCGCGGCCAGCGGCTCGGCCACCCAGCCGGCGTCGGTGTGGCGGAGCCGCTGATTCCCCCGAAGAGTGGTGACGATCCAACCGCGCCGGTCAGCCGCAACCCGGCGGACGTACTCGCTGGTGAGGACGGGGAAAACGGTGTCGGCCGGACCCTTGGCCCGGGGACCGACGGCATCGCCGATCGCGGTCCAGTGGGCGCCGTTGTTGGTGGTGACCTGCAGACCGTCGGCGGTGCCGATCACCGTGGTGTCGCCCCGGATTACAATCCCCGACGGAGCGACGTACTGCCACTCGGGTCCCAGCTGGTCATACGTCCAATTTTTCCAGGTCTTGCCGCCGTCGGTCGAGACACCCCACCCGTTGCCGACGGTGCCATACCAGATCTCACCGCGAGAGCCGAACGCCAGCGCCTGGACGAAGTCGAACGAGATGCTGCCGGTGTTGGTGCTGTCGTGGCGAATCGATTCCCAGCTGGAGCCACCCGCGGGTAAGCGATAGATCC
>DASSED010000116.1:0-8633 GCA_035695405.1 Gemmatimonadales bacterium | reverse complement strand
GCCGGTGGGTACCGGATTCGTAGGCGACGTGGCCCAACGTCCCAGGACCACGATCGTCACCCGGGCCCTGGATGATCCTCGCTATCAGCCGCGGGTTGACTCGGGAGAGATGCTGGCGCTGACGGTCATGGCCACGGCGATGACCGCCGGTGGTGTGACGGTGGGCGCCATCCAGGTCTCCAACAAGCTCACGGGCGATGGAATCTTCGACGACCACGACCGTGAGCTGCTCGAGGGACTCGCCGCCACCGCGGCTGCCGCCCTCCGAAACGCGCAGCTGCACACCGCCGAAAATAGGGCCCGCGACTTCGGGCTCCTGCTGGAGATCAGCCGTGAGATCACCGCGACGCTGGATCTGGACCGGGTGCTCCGTTTGGTGGTCAATCTGGCATCCCGGGCACTCACCTTCGATCGGGGAGCAGTAGGCCTGTACGAGAAGGGCCAGTGCGAGATCCGGGCGATTGCCGGACAGGACACCGTCGACCCAAAGGATCCCAAGCTCCAGGACCTCATGGCTCGGGGAGCATGGGCTGCCGGCCTGGGCGAGGCATTGTATCTGACCGACCGCACTGCGCCCGCATCGGACGCGGAACGCATGTTCGTGAATGTGTTCGGATCCGATCTCGAAGCGGAAGGCGTCCTGAGCGGACTCTACGTCCCGCTCAAGGACGAAGCCGGGGTTCTGGGTGTGCTGGTGTTCGAAGCCGGGCAACCGGAGTTCGCCAGTGTAACCCAAGTGGAGTTGGCCACGATCCTGGCGAACCAAACAACGGTGGCGCTACGGAATGCTCAGCTTTATCACCAGGTCCCCATGGTGGATGCGCTCGGGGCTCTGGCCGCCAAAAAACAGGCGCTGCTCTCGGTCCCTCGCCGCAAACTCCAGCTATACGCCGGTGTCGCCCTCCTCGTCATAGCCGCACTCTTTCTGATTCGCTGGCCGTTCCGGGTTGCCGGCAGCGGAGCGGCCTTTCGGGCGACTGCCCTGGCACCGGTCCGGGCCCTGGTTCCGGGGGTGGTCGAGCGGGTTCTGGTGGACGAGGGAGCGCGAGTAGCCCAGGGAACACCGGTCGCATCGCTTCGCTCCACCAGTCTGAGCAGCGACCGCGCAGCCATCGCAGGAGCAGCCGCTGCCGCAGACCGCTCGGCGGCGCTGGCGGCGAGCCGGGGGGATGCCGCGGAAGAACAGCTCCAGCGAATCCGGGGGAATGCCCTGCGACAGGAGCTCGGGTTGATCGATGAGCAGGTGGGGCTGACAACCCTGCGGGCGCCAGTGTCTGGTGTAGTTCTGACGCCGCGGATGAATGAGCGCATCGGCGCGTCGCTGGACGAAGGCGACCTGCTTTTGACCGTGGGCCGCACCGACACATTGGAATTGGAGTTTGGGGTCGATCAGCGGGACATCGAGCGAGTCCGCCGGGGGCAGGAGGTCAAACTGAGGGTGGACGCCCTGCCCCAGCGCACCTTCACGGGCCGGGTTACGTCGATCGGGCAGCTGCCGGCCGACACCGGAACCGCCGTGGTCCGCTATCCGGTTCGAGCCTCGGTGGCCAACCCAGACGGGTTGCTGCGGCCCCAGATGGCGGCGTACGTGCGGGTGCTCACCGGCCCCGCGAGTGCGGCCGACCGTTTGCTGCGGGGCCCAGCTCGCTGGGTCCGACTGCTCTGGTGGAGGATCCGGCCATGAGGCGATGGGTTCTGCTGCTGTTCGTTCTAGGCTGCGGTGGCAAGCCACCGGCACCGTCGCACACTAAACCGCCTCCCACTGAGACTGGCTCGTTGGGTGCGGTGTCGCCGCCAGAGACGGCAACGGCAGAGACGACGACGGTCCGGGTGCCGCTGGCGCTCCCGTCCCAGCTGTATGTGGAGCACGACGCCACGATCTACGCCCGGTCGCCGGGGATCGTGCAGTCGATTCTGGTCGACCTCGGAGGTCAGGTCACGAAGGGTCAGCTGATGGCGCGGCTCGAGAGCGCCGATCAGCGGATCGCGCTGGACCAGGCCAAGGACCGGTTCGAGAACACGCATCAGAACCTGGAACGCCAGAGAGCGCTGAAGGCGGCCGGCGTGGTTACCCAGGCAGATTCGGAGCGGGTGGAGTTCGAACATAGAGAGGCGGTTCTGGCTCTGGCCAAGGCCCAGCGGGACTATGATCTGACCCTCATTACCGCGCCTTTCTCCGGAGTGGTCACCAGCCGAATCGCACGCCTCCATCGCCTGGTCAACTCCGGAGATTCACTCTTTCGACTGACTGCACTCAAACCGGTGCTGGCGACGATTCACGTGCCGGAGGCGTACGCGCCTGGCATTTCCGTCGGCTCTGAAGCAGAGGTGGTCGGTATGGGCGGGGTAACGGGCAAAGCCAGCATCGTCCGAGCGTCTCCCGTTGTAGACGCGGCGAGCGGCACTCGCGAGATGGTACTGCAGCTGAATCCCGGGGCCCGGGCTCTAGCGCCGGGTGCCAGCGTGACGGTGCGGCTGGGAACCGACCGCCGCCAAGTGGTAGCCATCCCTCGGTCCGCCGTGGGCAAGGATGGGTATGTGCTTGTCTGGCAGGGAGACCGAAGCACACTTCGCGCGGTCACCCGGGGGAGTGAGCTTCAGGACGATCTGGTCGAGGTCGTCAGCGGGCTCGCTCCCGGCGAAAGGGTGCTCAGGACCGGCCCGTGAGCGCCCTCCCGAAGCTCCGCCAGGACCTGATCCTGGTGGAGCAGACGTATCACGGTGAGCAGAGCTTCATCCTCAAAGACCCCGAGTCTCGCAAGTATTTCCGATTCCGCCCAGTCGAAGTCATGGTGATGCAAATCCTGGACGGGGAGCATACCCCCGAACAGGCCGCTACCGCACTTGCGGCTGACGGCGTGCGGGTGGGCGCGAGAGGTATCGAGGCGTTCGCCGGCAAACTTCAGGGCATGGGTTTGTGTGAGCGTACCCTGCGGGAGCGTTCGGTGCTGGCCATGGAGCGGCTCCGGGCCGAGCGCCGCCGGCGACTCAACCGCGGACCTTTCCAGGGCGATCTGCTCCGGCTCCGCTGGTCGGCAGGTGATCCTGACAAGCTGTTCGATCGCTGGCTTCCGCGGCTGCGGTTCTTCTTCACCCGGACCTTTCTCGCGATTTCGGTGGGACTCTTCGCGATCTATTTCCTCGTGCTCGGGCTCAAATGGCCAGATTTCTCCCGGGCCGTGGCTGACCTCTATGCCTTCAACTTCACGCTGGGCACCTTCGCGGTCTTCTGGCTGACCGGTTTCTGCATCATCGTCTTTCACGAGCTGGGTCACGGCTTCACCTGCAAGTACTTCGGCGGACAGGTCCACGAGATCGGCGCCATGCTGATCTATTTCGAGCCTGCCTTCTACTGCAATGTGAACGACGCGTGGACTTTCCCTGAGTTGAAGGCCCGGCTCTGGGTCACGGCGGCGGGCTCCTGGATCCAGCTGGTCATCGCCAGCATTGCCGCCGTGGTCTGGTGGGCGGCAGCACCCGGAACACTTCTCTCTGCGATCGCCCTCGCGGCCGTTCTCATCGGTGGGGTCACCACTATCTTCGTGAATCTGAACCCGCTGATTCCATTGGATGGCTACTACGCCTTGAGCGACTATCTGGAGGTGCCCAACCTCCGGCAGCGCTCCTCTGCGTATCTGACCTGGTTCCTGAAGACCAGGATATTTCGGCTCGAGTTGCCCCAGCCGCCGGCGGACCTCCGGGAGGAGCGGATCTTCCTGATCTATGGAGGATTGGCGGCCAGCTACATCCTCATCATTCTGACGTTGTTCGCAGCGACGGTTGCGGGCTGGCTCAGCCGTTGGCTCGGAGCTATGGGGCTGCTCGTGTTCGCGGTAGGGATGTGGTTCGTGCTTCGGGACCAATTGCGTGATTGGTGGCGAACCGCGCGGCTGGCGCTGCAAAACCATGGCACCTTGAGTTGGGGAAAGCGTTCTCAGGCCTGGGCCGGCGGTATTGGTCTGCTGGTGCTCCTGCTGGGCGCAGTTATCCCCTGGCCGCTCACGATCTCAGGACCGCTGGTGGTATGGCCGGCACTCAGGATTCCGCTCACTGCTCCGGACAGCGGCATGGTGGCGAGCGTCCAGGTACATGAGGGCACCTCGGTCCCAGCCGGAGCGCCGTTGCTGCACATACGCAACCTGGCGCTGGAACGGGAGCTGGTGGTTCATCGGCGAACGGCGGATTCCCTCTCCATACGAGAAGACCAAGCCAGGGCTCGGGGACAAGCCGGAGAACTGTCCTTAATCGATGCCGCCCTTCAGAGCGAACAGGCGTCGATTTCCGGCATAAGACAGCGGATTGCCGCACTGCAATTGCGAGCCTTGGCGGGGGGCGTCGTCGTCACCCCACGTCCGGAGGAGCTGACGGGCCGGTGGGTCTCAAATGGTGAGGTTGTGCTTCAGTTGGGCTGGCCTGACTCGGTGGAGGTTCGGATTGGACTGGCTGGCGCCGGGGGAACCTTGGTACGGCCGGGCCAACCGGTGCGGCTCTGGTCCCAAGCGGCCACAAGGGATGGGTCCAGACTTCAACGGCTCTCGAGCGTATCCGCGATCGCCGCCCCGAACCAGGAGCTCGAGGCCCGGGTACGAATGGCCGCAACCCCGGCCTTCCGGCCCGGAATGACCGGCGAGGCCCGCATTACAGTGCGAGACTCGAACCTTTGGGGCGCCCTGTGGTGGAATCTGCGTCGACGCATCCGGAGTGACATTCTGCTGTAGCCAGCACCCCGCTTGCGCCAGCCGTCACAACCCGTAACCATTGATAGACTCATCTACTTCGGAGCGATAAAATCCGTCGCGACATGTTGGCGCTGGTGCGCCAGGCTTTTGTGGACCGTTACGAGGTCGAGCGCGAGATCGGCCGGGGAGGCAATGCGCGGATCTTCCTGGCCCGGAGCCCGGAGGGCCGCCGCGTCGCACTCAAGATTCTCCACCCCGAGCTGCTGGTCAGCGTCGCGGCCGACCGATTCCTGCGCGAAATCCGGCTGGCTTCCCGGCTGGACCATCCCCATATCGCCAAGCTGCTCGACTCGGGCGAGCGAGAGTGGCTGGTCTATTACGTCATGAGCTATGCCGAGGGACCGACCTTGCGTGAGCGACTGGACGGCTCGCCCCGGCTGGCGCTTCCCGAGACGCTGCGACTGGCGCACGACCTCCTCGACGCCCTGGAGCACGCCCACGGGCAGGGGATCATTCACCGCGACGTGAAGCCGGCCAATGTGGTGCTCTCCTCAGAGGGCGCCATGCTGCTCGATTTCGGCATCGCGCGCGCGGTGGTGGCTTCGGGTACCGACCAGCTGACCCGGTCCGGGATCGCGGTAGGGACCTCGACCTATATGAGCCCGGAGCAGATCACCGCCCTCTCCGACATCGATCATCGCTGCGACATCTACTCGATGGGCTGTGTCTTATATGAGTGCCTGGCGGGCCAGCCCCCATTCAATCACCGAAACGAAGCCGTCGTCCTGCAGCTGCATCTCACTCAGCCGGCTCCGGATGTACGGACCTTCCGGGCCGATGCTCCGGCCGAATTGGCGAGCGGCATTGCCAAGGCGATGTCCAAGGCGCCGAAGGATCGTTGGCCTTCGGCGGCCGCAATGCGTGACGCGCTTGCGGCTGTGCCTGTGTAGGGTGGCCCGCCTCTCGGCCAAGCCGTATCTTGGGAGGGTCTTCCCCTCCGCAGAGGCACCCCCGTGACCGATCCGCTCGACGCCCTTCGTGCTGCCCTGAATGGTCGTTACACCATCGAGCGGCTGCTGGGTCAGGGTGGTATGGCTACGGTATACCTGGCACAGGACAGCCGGCACGACCGGCCGGTCGCCATCAAGGTCTTGCGCCCGGAGCTTTCCGCCTCGATCGGCTCCGATCGGTTCCTCCGCGAGATCAAGGTCGCAGCCCACCTGCAGCATCCCCACGTCCTCGGGTTGTACGACTCGGGGGAGGCCGACTCGTTCCTCTACTATGTCATGCCCTTCGTCCAGGGCGAATCGCTTCGAGCGCGGATGAACCGGGAGACACAGCTATCGCTACCGGATACCATCCAGCTGACCTGCGAGGTCGCCGATGCGCTGCAGTATGCCCACTCCAAAGGGATCGTTCATCGAGATATCAAGCCCGAGAACATTCTGATCCAAGAAGGCCACGCCTTGGTGGCCGACTTCGGGATCGCGCGGGCACTGAGTCAGGCAGGGGGAGAGAAGCTCACCGAAAGCGGGATGGCAGTGGGCACGCCGCACTACATGAGCCCGGAGCAGGCCCTCGGCGGCGATCACGTGGACGGGCGGAGCGACGAGTACAGCCTGGCGTGCGTGACATATGAGATGCTGGTGGGGCAGCCACCATTCAGCGGCCCCAACGCCATGGCCATCCTCGCCCGGCACTCCATGGAGGCGGTCCCGAGTCTTCAAGTCGTGCGGCACGCCATTCCCGACGAGGTGGAGGATGCAGTCATGCGGGCGCTGGAGAAGACCCCGGCGGACCGCTTCCCCACCGTGCGCGAGTTCTCCGACGCCTTGCTCCAGGCGGACTTGGGCCCCGCCGCACGGCGGACATCCCCCCGATCGATTCAGGCCGTTCGACGAAGCACGCGGGAGATCCCGGCGCCAGCTCTTCCGCTGTGGCGAAGACCCCGGGTCTGGGCGGCCACCCTGGGCACCCTTGCGCTCCTCACCGGAGCCGGCTGGGCAGCCTGGAAGTTCTCACAGCGATCCGGGGCAGCGGCCGCATCCGATCCCAGCGGACTCGATCCTCACCGGGTAGCGGTGCTGTACTTCGAAGACGTGGGGGCCAAGGACTCCCTGGGATATCTGGCGGACGGATTGACCGAGGGGCTGATCGATGCACTGAGCGAGGTGCAGACTCTGGACGTGATCTCGAAGAACGGGGTCGCCCCGTTCCGGGGCGACAGCATCGGCCGCGACAGCGTGGCGCGGGCGCTCAAAGCGGGGACGCTGGTTCAGGGTAGCGTGGAGAAAGAAGGCGGGAAGGTGCGGGTGACCATGCGGCTGGTGGATGGAGGCAGCGGCGCCGAATTCCAGCGAGCCAGCTTCGAACAGCCGGCGGCCAATCTGCTAGCGATCAAGGATACGCTGACCCAGGAGGTCGCGGGCCTGATCCGCAAGCGCCTGGGAGAGGAGATCAAGCTGCGGGAGCAGCAACGGAGAGCCGCTAATCCCCAGGCCTGGGCCCTGGTCCAGCGAGCCGAGCAGGTCCGAAAGAAGGCAGAAGAGCTGGTGGCGAAGCAGGACACCACCAATGCGGCAAACCACGCGTTCGATCAAGCGGACACGCTGTACGCCCAGGCGCACCTGGCCGACCCGAAGTGGACCGAACCGCTGGACGGCCGGGCGAGCCTGGGCTATCGCCGTTCCCGGCTCGTGGGTTTGGACGGACTCGCAGCCAAGCCCTGGATCGACAAGGGGCTCAAGTACGCTGAAGAGGCTTTGGCGCTGGATCCGAGAGACCCGGATGCGCTGGAGGCGCGAGGGACGCTCCACTACTGGAGCTGGCTCTTGTCGTTAGAGCCGGACCAGGAGAAGGCAAAGTCCCTGCTGGCGAGTGCTCAGTCCGATCTCGAGACCGCGGTCAAGATCCGGCCTTCCCAGGCTTCGGCCTGGGCCATCCTGAGCCATCTGTACGTGAACGCGAAGAGCGAGACCGACGGCAAACTCGCGGCAAGACGGGCCTACGAGGAGGACGCGTATCTCAGCAACGCCGATCAGGTCATCAACCGGCTCTTTCTCATTTCATATGACCTGAGCCAGTTCGTGGATGCCGACTACTGGTGCAAGGAGGGCCAGAAACGGTTCCCGGAGAACTACCTGTTTCTCAAGTGCCAATTGTATATGATGACCTCCAAGGCTCGGGAGCCGGATGTGACGCTCGCGGCCACGTTGGCCGACAGTGTGCCTAAACTGGCCCCGCCAGGGCGGCGCGACTTCGAGGGCCGTGAGGCGCAGATGCTGCGGGCGATGGTGCTGGCCCGGGCGGGCCAGGCTGATAGTGCCCGGCAGGTATCCAAGCGGGCGCGAGCCGGCGGGCCGGACGTGGATCCCAGCCAGGACCTGGCTTGGGATGCGATCTATGTGAGTATCCTGACCGGAGATAAGGACGAGGCACTGAAAGCGCTGAAGACCTACCTGACCTCCAATCCGCAGCGCCGGGAGGGTCTGGCCGAAGATCCCGGCTGGTGGTTCCGGGGGATCCAGGACGATCCCCGTTTTCAGGAGCTGGTCCGCAGCAAATAGGATGACCCGTCCCTCTGGCGTAACAATGTCCCAAGTTGCAAATTCTCTCCGCCCGTACAGGTCCTATCGTCCTGCACCCGCCAAAAACTGAAATCCGGTAGTCTACCGACCTCTCCCGACGACGCGCGAGGGTCTTGTCGCGTTGGCCGGCCACCTGTGGAGGAATCCTGCGTATGCGCCGCCTTGCCCTCGCCGCAGTCTTGGGAAGCCTGGTTCTCGCCGCCTGTAGTGATCAACAGCAGCAAACGCCAACCGGGCCTGGCGTTTCGTTTAAGCCGGGCCCTGCGCCAGTCCCTTATGCCTGCAGCACCTCACCCTGGGTATTGGGTAGTTTGGCTGCCATTTTCCCTGGCGGCAATGGGAAGACTCTCCTCAGCTCGGCCACGCA
>DASSED010000115.1:0-2332 GCA_035695405.1 Gemmatimonadales bacterium | reverse complement strand
TCCCCCGTTGAGGCACACAACCCACAATCCGATTCCGAGGACCGCGCTCTCGAGCCGCCGGCCATGAGCCGCACCGGAGAGCCCTACCGCCAAGAGGTATCCCAGCGTGGTGTGGGCGGCAACGATAGGCCATTCGAGTGGTCTGGTGTGGAGCAGATAATCGAAGCGAGAGCCGAGCAGCCGGTAACCCACCTGCCGCGATCGATTCACCACTCCAAGCCGAGATGACGGGCGGCGATCCGGAGCCCGCGAAGTGTGAGGTCCGGGTCGGTAAGCTCAATCGAGCTTGACAGCGGAGCGATGAGAGAAGCCAACCCGCCGGTCGCTACGACTCGCGGCCGAGACGCCGTGGGCCACTCCGCCGTGATGCGGCGAACCATGCCATCCACCGCGTCCGCCGCGCCGTACAGCACCCCGGCTTGAATACATTCTTCGGTCCGACGGCCAATGACGCGTGGAGGAGCCCGGAGCTCGGTGGCCGGAAGCTTGGCGGCTCGGCGGGTGAGTTGATCGGCGGAAGTGCGCAATCCCGGCATGATGGCGCCGCCCAGGAAGCGGGCGTCGCTGGTGACGCAGTCGAAGGTGGTGGCCGTACCGAAATCCACCACGATGCTGTCGGTCTGGAACAGCTCGACGGCGGCGAGGACATTCACGATGCGATCCGCCCCGACTGTCAAAGGCTCGTCGACGTCGAGCTTCACTGGAAGCGGGGTGCGCCCATCGATGGAGACGCTGCCGCACCCAGTGATGCCGCCAATACCCTCGATCACACTTTGGGTGACGGTGGGAGCCACCGAAGCGAGACATACCGCGCGGACCTCGTTAGGCGAGTGCCCCGCCTGGAGCAGAAATCCTCCGATCGCACTTCCCCACTCATCCGGCGTCCGATCCGGATTGGTCGTGAGCCGCCAATGTGCCTCGAGCTCATTCTCGTGGAAGAGGCCGACGGTGATTTCGGTGTTGCCGATGTCGAGAGCCAGAAGCATGGTCGAATTTACCGGGGGCTATGGACAGTGGCTAACTCGATCGAGCCGCTGCGCACACTGACACCAGTTCCATCCTTCCGCCGCACGATAAGTGCGCCGTCGGGAGAAATGCCGCTCGCGATGCCCACCGCTGGTGCGCGGAGCTCGCGTCCCCGAAGCCAGTCCCGTTGGGCGAACCGCTCGAGCTCGTCACCGGTGAGCACCACGGGACTCAAATTCAGCTTCCGAAGCACAGTCATCAGCGGTTCGGACACCGAGTCTGGCGTCATCTCCGGCTGATTCAAAGCCAACCAGGTGGCGCTGTCGGTCAGCTCGGCGGGCACCGGGTTCCGCACATTGAGGCCGATTCCGACCGCCACCCAACCTACGGCATGACCCTGCCACCGCGCCTCACACAGAATGCCCCCCACCTTACGCTCTCCCAGCATGAGGTCGTTGGGCCATTTGAGCCTGATCGGCTCATGCAGCAACGGATCTAGCCCCTCGGCGACGGCCAGCCCCACGCGAAGGCTGATCACCTCGATCCCCCCTGTCACCGGCGGACGAAACAACACACTCATCCAGAGTCCACCCGGCGGAGAGTGCCAGAAGCGACCCCGAGAGCCGCGTCCTTCCAATTGTTCCAGGGCCAGCACCGCCGTGCCCTCCTCTGCCCCCTTCTCGGCCAATGCGTGCACCACGTCCATGGTTGAGTCCACTCGGTCGAAACGGTAGGCGGGTGGGCTCATGCCCATCTGAGAAGCAGGAGAAGTGCGCCCAGGGCAATTCGATACCAGGCAAAAGCGCGGAAGGTGTGGTGGGACACGTAGGAGACAAACGCTCGAACTACGATGATGGCCGACACGAACGCGACCACGAATCCCACGATGAAGACAGGGATATCACCGGTAGTGAGGACGGACCAGCTCTTCAGCAAGTCGTATAGAGTTGCGGCGAGCATAACCGGGATAGCCAAGAAAAAGGAGAACTCGGTCGCGGTAACCCGGCTCAGTCCCAGGGTATAGCCTCCTAAAATCGTGGCAGCCGAGCGCGAGGTTCCCGGCACCAGTGACAGCACTTGAGCCACCCCGACCCCCAGAGCGGTGCGAGGTGGGATCTCATTGACATCGTGGATCGACGGCCTGGGAGCCCAGTGCTCGATCAAAAGAATCAGAATCCCCCCAACGATCAGGGCCACGGCCACCACCGCCGTGGTGAACAATCGCTGCTTGATCCAGTCGTGGGCCAAGAAGCCGACGACTGCCGCCGGCAGAAAGGCTATGATCAGATTGAGAACGAACCGGCGACTTCCGGGCTCAACCCGGGCCGCCAGCAGTGCGTGACTGAGCCGCGCACGATACAGCCAG
>DASSED010000114.1:0-13859 GCA_035695405.1 Gemmatimonadales bacterium | reverse complement strand
TACGAGGTCCGGATCGGCACCCGGACCCCGGCCAAGCTCGCCAAGTTCTCCAAGATCACGGGCATCGCGGCCGGTAGTTTCGCCGACGTAGCGAGCTGGGCTCAAGCCGTGATCCTGGCGGTACTGGGCACTGCCGCGCTCGACGCCATGGAGCTGGCCGGGTCCAAGAACCTGGAGGGCAAGCTGGTCATCGATACCACGAATCCTATCACCAATGATCCCCCGCAAGACGGGGTGCTCCGGTCCTTCATGGGTCCCAACGAATCACTGATGGAGCGGCTGCAGACGGCCTATCCCAACGTCGCCTTCGTCAAGGCATTCAACAGTGTTGGCAGCGATCTCATGGTCCATCCGATCCTGTCCGGCGGTCCACCGACGATGTTCTACTGCGGCAACGATGCCGCCGCCAAGCAGGTGGTCGCCCACCTCTTGGAGCAGTTCGGGTGGGAGAGCGCGGACATGGGGAGCGCAGCCGCCGCGCGAGCGCTCGAGCCGCTGGCTCAGCTCTGGTGTATTCCGGGGTTTCGAGAAAATGACTGGATCCATGCTTTTCGTCTCCTTCACCTCTGAGCCTGCGCGGTGTCGGGAGGGGGGCCCCGATCATCCGCTCGTATGCCCCCGATGAGAGCGACCGGTGCCGGGCTCATCGGCGTCGTCGCGTGCCTTGGGATGCTGGGGTGCGGGGAGCGGACGACCGCGACCTTGCCCCCGGCGCTCGAGGCGCAGATGACCCAGGAAGGAGTGGTGCGGCGGGCCTCGGACATCGTGTTTCGGTATACCGAGGCGCCGGGACGGCGGAGTGCCCGGTGGGAGGATCGGCGAGCCTCGATCGTGGTCACTCCCAAGACGATTCTGATACATAAGAACGCCAAGATCGGACTCGAAATCACCTCGCGTACCCGACGCGATGTCGCAGTCGAGCGAGATGGCCGCCGGGTTCGCCTGCGAACCGGCAGCGGGCGCTCCGAGGTGCTTTGGTCGTTCGAGCCGCCCGACGGCGATGCCGCCGGCTGGACCAAGGATCTCCGAGGGGTGGTGCAGCCGACCCAACGCGAGCCCTAGGTGCGCCACATCCTGGATCTCGCCGGTGTCGCCGTGTTTGCGATCAGCGGCGTCCTCGCTGCTGGAAGGAAAAGCCTCGATTGGCTCGGCGTCGCCATCATCGCGGTGGTCACCGCCATCGGCGGCGGCACCCTGCGGGATGTGCTGCTGGACCGGAACCCGATCTTCTGGATTGCCGATGCGTCGTACCTGAAGGTGATCCTAGGTGCTACGGCGCTCACCCTGGTCTACATCCGTTACCGAATCCCTGGTCGGCGAGGGCTGCTCGTGGCTGACGCCCTGGGGCTCGCATTCTTCACCATCGGCGGAGTGCAGATCGCGCAGCAGGCCGGCCTATCCGGACTGCTGGCGGTGCTCATGGGCATGATCACCGGAGTCGCCGGAGGCGTGATCCGGGATGTGCTCTGTGCCGAGATTCCGCTGATTTTGCGGAAAGGGCAGCTCTACGCCAGCTCGGCCATCGCGGGAGCGGCGTTGTACCTGATACTGGAGGCGCTGGGAGTAACCCGGGACGCGGCAGCGGTGGCGGGGATGGCGGCGATCGTCCTGGTCCGAGCCGCGGCGATCATCTGGCGCCTGGAGCTGCCAGTACTGACGCTGGAGGAGACTCACTCGGGAAGCATACGCCGGCCGGATTGGCCGAAGGAGGAATAGTGCGCAACCACATCCTGGCCCTGCTCTCCTGCCTTCCCCTCTCCGGACTTGCCGCGCAAGTGACCGGTCCCCGCTTCATCAACCCGCCCAGTCTGACCAAGCCAACCGGCTACACCCACGTGGTGGTCGCACCGGATGGACGGACGGTGTACATCGGCGGACAGGTCTCCTTCGACAGCACCGGTCAGGTCATCGGCTCCGGTGATTTCCGGGCTCAGGCCGAACAGGTATTCCGGAACCTGGGCCGCGCCTTGTCGAGTGTGGGAGGATCCATGGATGATCTGGTGAAGACCACGACCTACATCACCGATCTCAAGAATGTGCCGGCGCTCCGGGAGGTGCGGCAAAAGCATCTGGACCGATCCCATCCGCCGGCCAGCACTTTGCTCATCGTATCCAGCCTGGCGCGGCCGGAGCTGCTGATCGAGGTCGAGGCAGTGGCGGTGCTACGGAATGCGGTGCGCTTTACTTCACGAGAATGAGGCAGAGCCTCAGCTAATCTTGACGCCGGAGAGGTCTGGCTCAGGGTACTTCATATGCAGGCCCTCGAGGGCCTCCACCAGCACCGACGCCACCACGTGGTTGCGATACCACTTGTGGTTGGCCGGTACGATATACCACGGAGCATCGTCGGTGCTGGTCTTCTCGAGTGCTGCCTCGTAGGCCTGCTGGTAATCGTCCCACAGCTCGCGCTCTTCGATGTCTCCGTGCTGGAACTTCCAGCGCTTGGTGGGGTCGTCCACCCGGGCCTGCAATCGCCGGCGTTGCTCGTCACGGCTGATGTGGAGGAAGAATTTGCGGATCACGGTGCCTTCGTCCACCAGCATCTGCTCGAACGCGGTAATGTGATCGTACCGCTTCTGCCAGATCGATTTCGGCACCAGGTTATGGACCCGAACGATCAGCACGTCCTCGTAATGACTTCGATTGAAGACGGCAATCTCCCCCTTGGCCGGCACCTGGCGGTGGACCCGCCACAGGTAATCGTGATCCAACTCCTCTGGTGATGGTTTTCGAAACGACGCCACCCGGGTCCCGACCGGATTGAACCCGCTCATGACGTGACGGATCGTTCCGTCCTTGCCAGACGTATCCATGCCCTGCAGCACGATCAGGATACGGTGCTCCCGGGAGGCATACAGCAACTCCTGCAGCTCCGACAATCGCTGGGGTAAGGCCTGGATCTCTTTCTCGGCGGCCTTCTTTCCTCCGGGAAGCAGATGGCTATCGTTGGGATCGATGTCCCGGAGATTGACCTTCTCTCCCGGCTTCACCCGATATTGTTTCATTCCGTATGATGGGGGATAATCCTAGGCGCCGGAAGCACCCCCAGCGGCCCAATCCACAGGTTAGGAGACTCAGGTGGCCCCCTTGTCGCGCCGTATCGTCGTGCTGATCGGATTTCTCCTGGGACTGGGACTCTGGCTGATCCCGGCAACCTTCTTCGGTCAACGAGAGCCATGGGACGGCAATGGTCCGTGGTACGCCGTGGCGCTGGCGGTTGCGGGACTGCTGCTCGGGTTCCTGGGCTCCGGCCACGTCTTTGCGGCGGTCGTGGGAGTATTTCTAGGACAAGTCGTGGTCCTGTTGGCTCGGGTGATCAGTAGTCCTGAGACCAGCGAGCTGTGGCTGGTGGGCGTGGTGTTGCTGGCCGGTTACACCTTCGTCGCGACCGGGATCGGCGCCCTGCTCGGAACCCAGCTCCGGCACCGGCTGGCTCCGGTTCCGCGAGGTGGGGACCGGCGAAGCAGCTGAACCGCATGTCATTTGTCGAAAGCGCTGCAGCAGGCCACCCCCCGGCCCAGGTCAAGGAGCCGGTGGCGATCTACGGCCAACCGCCTCAGCCGGCTCTTCGCCTGGCCGCCTTGTCATACGAGCATTCGGCATGGACCCTGGGGCAGACTGTGCCCTTCCTCAGGATGAACGGGGTCACGCCGCCCGAATACAAAATGCCGTTTTGAAGATGAGCTGCTCGCGAGCGGGCAGAGCGTCCCTTCTATTACGGACCACGGCCCTGCTGTGCTTAGCCGCTGCCGGCCCGGTCTGGTCTCAAGCTGCCGCTCCGTCACGTTACAGCTGTCGTTTTCTCAAGGTGCCGGTCAGAGACGGCGTTCAGCTGAACACGAGCGTGTGCCAGCCGCCGTCCCCCCACCCCGCCCTGCCTTTTATCCTCACTCGAACGCCGTATGGCATTGGAGGAGACACCGTTGTCCCCGAGAGCTATCGGTTCATGGCCCAGGACGGCTACATCTTCGTCTCCCAGGACATCCGAGGACGATATGCCAGCGAGGGCCAGTTCATCATGCAGCGCCCGCTGCATGATCCAGCCGATTCCAGCGGCGTCGATGAGAGCACCGATACCTACGATACGGTCGAGTGGCTGATCCAGAACGTGAAGCCGAACAATGAGCGGGTCGGCGTGCTCGGCGTCTCCTATCCGGGATTTCTCGCCACGATGGCCGGGATTCATCATCATCCCGCGGTAAGAGCGGTGTCCCCCCAGGCGCCGATGACCGACACGTGGATGGGAGACGATTTCTTCCATCAGGGTGCGTTCCGGCTCTCCTACGGGTTCGAGTATGCCGGCAGCATGGAGCTGACGTCGGATTCACCGTTGTCGGGCCAGCTGCCAATCGGTATGTGGGACACCTACGACTGGTATCTCCAGCTCGGACCACTGGGCAACGTGGATTCCAGGTACTACCGGGGTCAGGTTCCGACCTGGGACGCGTTCGTCGCGCATCCCAGCTACGATGCCTTTTGGCAGGCGCGCGCGGTGCAACGTCGGTTGAAAGCCCCGGAAGTGGCAACGCTCACCGTGGGTGGCTGGTGGGATCAGGAGGACCGTTATGGGCCGCTCGCCACCTACCGCGCCCTCGAAGCCGGAGACACGGGAGGGCGGAACTTTCTGGTGATGGGACCTTGGAACCATGGCGGCTGGCGCCGTCCCTTGAACCGCATGGCGATTGTCGATCCTGGCACGTATGAGGCGTACTTACGCGATGTTGAGGCCCCTTGGTTCGCGTACTACCTCAAGGACCGCGGAGGTCCTGCTCAACCCAATGCGCTGGTGTATGACGCGGGGGCGCAGCGATGGCGGTCGTTCGACCGCTGGCCGCCCACGTCGGGGGCCAGGGCACGCCGGCTTTACCTTCACGAGAGGGGCAAGCTGTCGTTCGACCCCCCGACGGCCAATGAGGCCCCGTTCGACCAGTATGTGTCGGATCCGGCCCATCCCGTTCCCTACCGCCGTCGTCCGGTGGAGCGCACCTACGATGCCCGAGGTACCCAGTGGCGGTATTGGGAGACGGAGGATCAGCGCTTCGTGGATGGCCGTCCCGACGTGGCGCGGTGGATATCGGAACCACTGACGGACGATCTGTTGGTGGCAGGCAACATCACTGCCCGCCTGGTGGCCTCCACCACCGGTCAGGACGCCGACTGGGTGGTCAAGTTGATCGACGTGTATCCCGACAGCGTTCCCGAGAACTGGCAGCTCGGCGGGTACGAGCTCATGGTGGCCCATGAGATCATGCGGGGACGCTATCGCCGAAGCTTCTCCGTCCCAGAGCCGATTCGACCCAATACCCCGCTCGATTTTACGGTTGACCTGCACCAACAGAGCTATCTGTTCCGCCAGGGCCATCGGCTCATGGTGCAGATCCAGAGCAGCTGGTTTCCGCTCTACGATCGGAACCCGCAGACCTGGGTGCCGAACATCTTCCGAGCCCGGGCATCGGACTTCAAGGCCCAGACTCATCGCATCTGGCACACGCCCAGACACCCGACCCGAATCGAGCTGATGGTGCTGCCGCCATGATGGTTCTGGTCAGCGATCTTCACCTGACCGATGAACGCACCGCGCAAAACGTCAATCCCGAAGCGTTCAAGCTGTTTGCCGGCGAGGTAGCGGCCACCGCCCGGAAGCGGGGAGCGAAGGAAACAGTCCTGGTCCTGCTGGGGGACACCATGGACCTGGTCCGCAGTGACTTCTGGCTCCGGCAGCTCATCCCACCCGACGAGCGACCCTGGGGCGGCGACCTGGATCCGCGCACCGGGATGAACGCCAATAGCCCAGCCATCGAACGGCAGTTCCTCACCGTGCTGACAGAGATCCTTGCCTCGCCCACCGCCCGGCAGCTCCAGGCTACGCTGGCCGAGCTGGAGCGGACCTGTCCCGCGTTCTCAGTCCGCTACGTGATAGGCAATCACGACCGGGTCCTGTGGAACTTCCCTGCTCTGCAAACAGCTATCCGTCAGGCCATCCCGCAGATCTCGGGGTTTAGTTCCAGCGTCGAATCCGAGGAGTATGGGATCATCGCTCGCCATGGCCACGAGTGGGACCTCAACTGCCATGGCTGGGAGTTTCGGAACAAGGTGCTGTTGCCGCAGGAAAACGTGCCACGGTTCGCGCCCGAGTCGTACCAGGTGATGGCCATCGGCGAAGCAGTCACGGCGGAGCTCATGGGTGGGCTGATCTATCACGCGGCGCAACTCGGTACGCCACCGGGCATCGTGGAGCAGCTCAAGGACGTCAACAACCTGCGACCCATGCTACACGTCTTCGAGTGGCTGGACTGGATCGGCGCACGGGAATCGCGCGAGGAGCAGAAACGGTTGTATGAGGCACTCCGGAGAGCCCTCGACGGCTTACTCGCCTGCAGCCTCGCTCGCCGATGGGACCGGATGCGGACCGACCTGCTGGTATCGGCGGATCTGATCGATCGGTTGCAGCAGGCCCGAGTGCTGGTGTTGGGCCCGGACTTCGGCTCGTTTCGCGGACGGCTGGGTGGACTCAAGCGACTGGAGCGGCTCTTTCCCTTGCTGTTCAAGGAAGAGGACATTCTGCGGGAAGGAGCCCGATCGGAAGATGTGTTTCGCACGCCTCGTGCCGGGAGCGCCATCCAACGGGTGATCTACGGACACACCCATCGGGCGCGGCACGATTACTTCCACGGCAATCAGGACGGCACCGTGCAGATGTACATCAACACCGGCACCTACCTGCCGCTCATTACCGAAGCAGAAGACGGAGAGTCGTTCGCCAGCTCAATTCAGATGGTCTACGTCTATCTCTACCGCGTGGATGAGGACCTGGACACCAAGGACCCGGGCACGACGTCCATGGACGTGTGGACCGGCATCCGTCGCAAGGTCTACAGCCAGCCGGTGCGATTCCAGCGGGGCAGCAGCTTCCAGCGCGAAAGAAGCGTCTAGCGCTGGGTCCAGCGACGTCGAAGGCAGCCGAGAAGGGTGCTGCACTCGTTCGCCAGAGTCGCGGCCTCGAGCGAATCCTGGCTCACCACCGGCTGAGAAGGCACGACCACGGGTCCATCCGGCACAATATCAGCGCTCTCCGCCGTATCACTCTCCTCTAGGCTTGCCGCAGCCAGCAACACGTCATGCCGCACCCGTGATGCCGTGCGGAGAACGCGGGTGGGGTACCGGTAGCAGCGGGGAGTATTCCGCCCCCGAACACAGCCGTTATATCGCTTGAGCCCCAGCGGCACGGACTTGGACCGCCGCATGTACGTATTGAGCAACCGTGCGCCATGGCAGATGTTGGCCTCGACGCTGTTGAGATCCTCCGAAGAGCAGCCATAGCTGCCCACGTGCACCGGCATCACCTGCATCAATCCGACGGCGCCCTGATTGCTCACTGCCGTCGTATCGAAGGGTGCATTCTCGATCAACAACACCGCCGCCAGAAGGCTGGGACTCATGCGGAGCCGCGCGGCCTCGTAGACCACCGCAGCAGCGATTCGGTCGGCCAGCTCTGTCTTGGAAGTACGCTTGGCTAGCGCGAGCGACAGCGGCTGGTAAGCAAAGCGCCGGGTAACCTCACGCTCGAGCGCGGCGCTATCCATCCTGACAGCCGAAAGTCGCACCGGCTCGGCCCGGGGAGTTGGCTTGGGAGCCCGAGGCGGCTCCGCCCGGGGAGGTGCCGGCGTACGCGGCAATGCCGTGCGCGCCGCACTCCGGGTGGACATCACCCGCGCGGGCGGAGCGAAGATCCGACTGCTCGCATGGGAGGGCTGGGGCCCTGCCAGGGCAATCGGTTGGGGCACAGACGCCGGGGGAATCGTGTCTCCGCCCGTGGCGCAGGCGGACACTGTTACAAACAAGGCAATGACACAGTAATCTCGCGCCCGGCAACGGCCGATCGACGAGAGCATGGCGCTCCTGGCGAAGGATGCCCGGAGTATGGCTCGGTCGAAAAATCAGCTCAATTGTTCAGAATTGGACAGCGGCGAGAAACCCGACAACAGCCGATCTGCCGGATTGACCTGTCACGCGGGAAGAGGACCGCAGCGCGGGGAGTTCCGGACCCGGAGTGCAGGCCCTCGCATCGTGCCGTGCCACCGTAATCGTTACATGAAATTGGCTTTATTCCGGATCAGCCATAGAATTGAGAAAGTGACTGCTGCGCAATTTTCGGAGGCCTGCATGGACGCCCACCTCGCACCACTTGCAGCGATATTCGACCTCAATACCGACCTGCTGCTCAACATCCTGGACGATCTCTCCGAGGATGAGTCCCACCAACGGCTAGCGGGCGGCGGGAACAGCATTGCCTTTTTGGCCGCCCATCTCACCGACTCGCGCCACTATCTGGCCTCCAGGCTGGGGCACCCGTTGCCCAATGCACTGGCGCGCTACCTCGCCGACGCCAAGAGCATCGACGAGATTCGTTCCTGGGCCACGCTGGAGCAGGTTCGTGCCGCCTGGATCTCCGTCAGCACTCATCTTCAGACCGCACTCGACGGGCTTACCGCCGAGGATCTGGCCCGATCCGGCCTCCATCGTTTCCCGGTGCCGGATACCACGGCCTTGGGGCTGATCACCTTCTTGGCGCAGCATGACTCCTACCATCTCGGTCAGGCCGCCTTTGTCCGGAGGCAGCTGGGCAAGCCGGCCATGACCTACATGCGACGTTCGAAGGCCCGCACCCCAGCAGGGGCCGCTTGACCGCGCCTTGATCGATACCAACAATCTTGATTCCCTGGTTCCAGCTCCGAGCGGTGGACTCCTGCCGAGGACGCGCGATGAGAGTGCCACGGGTTCCTTCCTTCCTGACGCTCGCTTTGCTGGGTGTCTCCGGGTGCGGCGGCGGTCCCAGTGAACCCGGGGGACCCAATGGGGAGTTCCGGCTCGGAACGGTCACGAGCCTCTCAGCTGGCGACAACTCCACCTGCGCGGTGAATTCGCTCTCAGAACTGTACTGCTGGGGTGAGAACGGTTTTGGCCAGCTGGGAGATGGGACCACCATTGACCGCTCGACCCCTGTCGCCTTGGCGGGACCGCAGATCGACTTCGTGCTGGTACGCGCTGGGAACCACGCGTGTGGTATCACCAAGACCCTCGGTACCCACTGCTGGGGTGAGGGAAGCGGGGGCCAGCTCGGGAATCAAGCAACCGCCTCGTCACCGATTCCGGTGCGGGTCGCGGGCGGCTTTACGTTCCCCTACTCCATTGTCGACGTCGGCGGCTCGAGCTGTGCCCAAGCCGAGACCATCTACTGCTGGGGCCCCAACGATCAGGGTCAGCTCGGGACGGGCGACCTGGTCTCCCGCACTGTGCCGACCCCCGTCGTGAATAAACCTGTCTTTGGTCCGGTCAGTGTAGGAGGGCGAACGGCGTGCGCAGTAGACGGTATGACGTCATCAGCCGTGTGCTGGGGCAACGGCGCCGACGGAGAGCTCGGCACCGGCAACTTCGGAGTGAACAGCAGCGTGCCGGTCACCGTATCGGGAGACCAAACGTACCTGGAGATTGACGTCGGAGGGGCCAGCGATGGGCCCGGAACGGTGTGCGCTGTATCCACGAATCATCAGGCATACTGCTGGGGATGGAACGGATCGGGACAGCTAGGCGATGGCACATCCGAACGCCGGAGCACCCCGGTGCCGGTCGGCACCGGCCTCGAGTTCAGGTCGATCACCGTGGGGCATACCCACGCGTGTGGTGTCACCCTCGACGGGGTGGCCTACTGCTGGGGAGCTGCAGGCTTGTTAGGCACCGGGACAGGCGATGGAAGCTTGGTGCCCGTACCCGTTGCCGGCGGGCTTCGGTTTGTCGAGCTGACCGCTGGTGCACGGCACACCTGCGGCATCGACCAGGAGCTGCTTCGGGCTTACTGCTGGGGATCGAACGATTCTGGTCAGTTAGGCGATCGCACAACGGTAGATCGTTTGACGCCGGTTCGGGTCGCCGGGCAGAACAGCAATTGAAGACGTTCGGAAAGTCCTTACGTCAACCGGCAGGTATCTCATGAACGACGACCGGGTTGTGCGGCTTCTCGAAGAGATGCGCGATCTCCAGCGGCAGAACGTCACCAATTACGAACAAGCATTACGTAACCAGCAGGAATCCATTCGGCTGCAACAAACCGGCCTCCGCCGGGTCCGCCTGATTCTCGGCCTGGCGACCGTTGTCCTATTTCTGGCAATCGGAATGTTGGTGATGTTGCTCTTGCGCGTGGTCGCCCGGCTTCATTGAAAGGCAGCAGTCGCTCGGCGGCGAGCCTTCCCGCTAATCCACCGACTGGTAGCGGACTACCGTTTCGTGGGCCACTTGCTGGAGGAGCCGCACGGTGGCGGTTGGCACTTGGAGTCTTTCCCCTGCCACCGTGGCCCGCGGCGGGAGCGATCGGACATCATGGCCGGTGAGTCCCTCGTAGATCACCAGCGCCGTGAGATAGGTGCCCAACGGCGATGGATGGAATCCATCCGCGCCATAGAGAGCGACCCGCGATCCTGCCGACCACGCGGCTCGCCACGCTTCCCCCGCCGGTAGAAAGACCCCTGCCACAGCCTTGGCGGCGAGCTGCGTCGAGCGGCGTACCTCGTCGAAGCTGGCGCGCTTGGTAGCCATGGGCCACACCATGAGCTGCGCGCTGCGCCCACCGGCGGCATGGATATATGGCTCCAGCCACTTGGTTGCCAGAATCAGGGTATCACGATAGAGCGGCAACACGGTCGGCCCCTGCTGCAGGACCACGAAATCCCAGCGCTCAGACTGGAGCACCTGGATCGCGTCCGTCTGGCCGGCCACATGGTCGATCAGCGCCAGATTGGGTGCCGCCACCATCCGGACCTGCATGGTGTCGTTGAACCCCAGCGCCACCGCAGCGACGGTGGCCGGTAGATCATTGGTATACGTGAGGCTGTTTCCGATGAAGAGCACATGGGCAGCTCTCGCCCTGACTGGGGTTGGGACCGGCCCTGGGCCGCCGCCACAGGACGTGGCGAGGCTCAAGAGCGTGAGGGCGGCAAGACGCTTCTGCATCAGGTGACCTCGGGCGTTGCGGTGAGCCGGGTCCTGCGAGGTGTCAGCGGGATGATCAACTTATCGGTGTGGGAGGGCCGATCCTTGAGCCGAAGAGGGGAAGCGGGCGACAGTCTCGTGCGCAGCTCGTTGCATCAGGCGAACCACTCCCGGCGGGGTGTCGAGCTGGTGACCGGCCGCCACGGCAAACGGCGGGAGCGACTGAACGTCCCGCCCCGTAATTCCCTCGAGTACGACCAGCGCCGTGACATAGGTGCCCAGCTCCGACGGGTGAACTCCGTCGGAGGCGTAGAGTTGGATCATCGGATACAAGACCCACGCCGCCCGCCAGGCCTCTCCGGCCGGTAGAAAAACTCCGCCCACCGCCTGAGCCGCCTCCTGATAGGAGTCTCGTACCGCATTGAACGCCGTCGGGTTGTCCGCTGCCGGCCACACCATCAGCTCGGCGGACCGGGCTCCGGCCGCTCGGATGTACGGATCCAGCAGCTGCGTGGCGAGCACGAGGGTGTCCCGCGAGATCGGGAGACTGCTCGGCCCCTGTTGCAGCACCACGTAGTCCCATTTGCGGCTCTGGATGACCTGCAGTGCGTCACTCTTTCCGTTCACGTGATCGATCAGGGCAAATCCGCCTTCTGCCACCGACTCGACCTCGAAGGAGTCGTTTACGCTGGCGGCGAGCCGCGCGACCGTGCCCGGGAGATCGTTGACGTAGGTCAGGCTGTTCCCGATGAAGAGGACGTGATAAACCCGATGATCGTCTGGGTCGAGCGGTGAGCCGTCGCCGGCACAGCCGAGGAGGAAGAGCAGTAGATGAAGGCGGTGCATTACCAAACGGGACGCCGATTGGGACTTCGGTGACACAAAACGAACGGAATCCAGGTCCAACCGCTGGGTACCGCCTACTTGGCAGAACTGGGTTCTGATGAGGATGACATTCGCTTGGGCTCGATCAGCGCCCAGGCCACGGCGGCAGACGTGAGTGCAAGACCAGCGGCGAGCAGCATGACGAGCGCGAACGCATCAACAAACGCCTCATCCACTACCCGCTCCAGAGTGCCCCGAAGCGGTTGAGACACCGAAGCTGGTATCGTCATTCCGGCCAGCTTGCCTCGCTGGGTCAGGAGCGCATGGCGAATGGCGGCGGGCGGGCCGAGCGCATCGAGCCGCGCCGCAAGCGAGCTTCCGAACCGCTGGTAGGCCACCAGGCCAAAGACCGCGATCGCGAGCACGCTGGCGGTTCTCGATACCGCGTTGTTGATGCCGGAGGCTACGCCGGCTCGCTCGGGCCCAAAGCATGTCATCACCGACGTGGTCAGCGGAGCCACTGTCCCCGACATGCCCAGGCCGAGCACGAGCATACCGGGGAAGAACGTGGTCCAGTAGAAGCCGCCAGTTCCTGGTAAGGCCAACAGGGCGAAACCAGCGCCCGCGATGAGTGGCCCGATAATGAGGGGCCGCCGAACGCCATAACGGTCGGCCAGCCGGCCGGCCCTGCTCGAGAGCAGCGACATGAGGGCGATGACTGGAACCATGGCGGCTCCAGCCTCCGCCGGCGAATAGCGGTGTACCTGAATCAGGTTGAACGGGATGAAGAAGAACGCTCCAGCCAGGGCAGCGTAGAGCAGCAAGGTGAGCAAATTCGTGCCGGAAAACGTGCGGGATCGGAACAGCTGCAGCGGCACCATTGGTTCCCGAGCGCCCCGCTCCACCATCAGGAAACCGCTCAGGATCAGCGTTCCGGCGATGAGGCTAGTAAGGATGGCCGGATGGCCGAACCCCAGTCTGGGAGCCTCGAGCAGACCGAACACCACACCGCCAAGGCCCAGGGTGACCAGCGAGGCGCCGGCGAAATCGAGGTGACGGGCCCGTTCGTCCCGGCTCTCCGGTACCCATCGGAAGGTGATGACCAGAGAGGCGACGGCTATCGGGACGTTGATCCAAAAGACCGAGCGCCAGGACCCGGCCTGAATCAGCCAGCCACCGAGCACCGGACCCAGTCCAGCGGTTGCCGCGGAAAACGCCGACCATTTTCCGATCGCCCGACCCCGTCGCTCGGCCGGAATTGCGGCGCCGAGGAGCGCCAGGCTGGTGGGGATCAGAAGAGCTGCGCCGAGACCCTGGACCCCGCGTGCGGCGATGAGCCACCCAATGCTGGGCGATATCGCACATCCCGCCGACGCGAGTGCAAAGACCGCGAGCCCGATGGCAAGTACGCGGCGGCGGCCCACCTTATCCGCCAGTGCGCCGCCGAACAACAGCAGAGCCGCCAATACCAGTGCATAGCTCTCGATTACCCACTGTACTCCGGTCGCCGTCGCACCCAGCGCTTTCTGAAGCACCGGCAAGGCGACATTGACCACCGTACCGTCAATGAAAGCCATGCTGGAGCCCAGGATGCTGGCCGTGAGCACCCAGCGTTCTGTGTTGCTCCTGGATTTCGAGGTTGATGCGCTCATGTTCTCGCCAGACTGAACCGGCCTGGGTAGATTCGCCGCATGCCGTCCTCCACTCGCTCGAACATTGGGGAGTTCCGTCCACTCGGCCACATCATTCTTGCAATCGGCGTCGCACTCGGCGGCTGGTTCGTCGGCCATGGGTTTTTCAGGGGCCGAGCATCAGACCGCTACGTCGAGGTCAAAGGGCTGGCCGAGCGTGAAGTGACCGCCGATCTGGCGCTCTGGCCGCTTCGCTACGTCAGTACCGGGAACGACCTTGCCGTGTCACAGGCGGGAATCACCCGCAGCACCCGCCAGGTGTTCGCCTTCCTCGGCCGGCATGGAATCGATACCACGGCGGTGCAGCTCCAGGCGTTGGAGGTCTCGGATGCAGATGCCAATCGGTTTCCGGGACAGCGC
>DASSED010000113.1:0-23569 GCA_035695405.1 Gemmatimonadales bacterium | reverse complement strand
CCGAACCAGCCCACGGACACTGGTTCTGTGAGTAGCGCAGCGGTGGACACGAGCCCCGCGCTGCCAGAGCCGGCTACCCTGCGCGACACTTCGGCGCTGCGAGACACAGCACAAGCCTCCGCACCTGAGGCGTCGTCCCCTGATACGATATCCGCTGCTACCGCAGCTCCACCGGTCGATACCAGCCGAGCGAGGGACACCAGCCGAGCCAGGGACACCAGCCGAGCCAGCCCTCAAACCGCTGCAGTCGATACCGCCCGAAGTGATACGAGTGCGATCGCCACCGCGGCAACGCCACCGTCGAACCCGGTTCCGACAGCCAATGAGTCCGCCGCGGATGCGAGCAGGCGGACACTGCCCGTAGGGACCGAAATTCACGCGGCCCTGGATGACTCGATCTCCTCCCGGCGAGACTCGGCCGGCCGGAGCATTACGGCACAAGTCACCGAAAATGTGACCGGTGCCGGTGGGCGAATTCTCATCCCCGCTGGATCGACAGTACAGCTCACGGTCACCCGGCTCGGCGCCTCGAAATCCAAGAACTCCCCGGGTCGGCTGGGGCTCAGAGTCGACGGGGTCCAGCTGAATGGTGCGCTCCGAAAAGTGGAGGGGACCGTGCAGCCGGTATCGCGGGAGCTGCGGGGTCGCGGAGTAGGCGGATCTGAGGCTGCCAAAGTGGGTGTTGGCGCGGCGGGTGGGGCCGTGCTGGGCCGCGTTATCGGTGGCAATACTAAAGGCGCGGTGATCGGTGGTGTTGTGGGTGCCGCCGGGGGCGCCGTAGTGGCATCCCAGACTGCCACCCGAGATGTGGTGGTCAAGGCCAAGACGCCGGTCGTCTTTGTCCTCACCGCCCCGCTGCTCACGCCATAGCCGTCGGCAGAAAGAATCTTTTCAGCGTGTCTGGGAGCTGAGCTCTCCGACACGCTGCTTTTCTCGCCGGACCATGACCGCTCCTGGCTCCGGCTCGATCCCCTTTCCTCTCTGCTCAGCCCAGGTTTCGGTGAACTCCGCACCGAAGAGCAGGATCAGTGAGGAGTAATAGACCCAGAGCAGCAACACCGCGAGCGATCCGGCGGCGCCGTAGGCTTGTCCCGGATTGCTCTTTCCCAGATAGAACCCTATCAGGAATTTCCCCACCACGAACAGCACCGCGGTCACCGCGGCGCCTACCCATACGTTGCCCCAGTGAATCTTGGCATCAGGCATCACCTTGAACAGCGCGGCAAACAGTGCCGTGATGACGGCGAGCGATACGATGGTGTTGAAGATCTCTAGCAAAGGTCCGGACAGTCCCGAAGGAAGCACGCTCCCCAGTCGTCCACTCATACCGGTGAGCGCCGCGCTGATGACCAGAGAGACCAGAAGGAAGAATGCGACCACCAGGATCATACCGAATGAAAAAAGCCGCTTGGTTATGAAACTCTTGAATCCGCCCTGGTTCGGATCCGGCTCGACGTTCCAGGTTCGATTCAGGGTCTTTTGGAGCTGGCCGAAGGCACCGGTGGCGCCAAAGAGCAGCCCCGCAAAACCAAGGATGGTCGGAAGAAAGCCACCATGGGGCTTGTTTTGAGCCTGCTGGATGATGGTCCTGATCTGCTCGCCCGCGTTGGGCCCCATCATGGTCTGGAGCTGACTCTCGAGGCCGCCACGAACGTCTGTGGGGTTCATGACGACACTGATCAGCGTCAATAGGAGCACCAGAATCGCGGGCAGCGAGAAGATGGTGTAATAGGAGAGCGCGGCGGCTGCATCCATGCAGTCGTCTTCCAGAAAATCCTTCACGGTCTGTTTAACCAGACCAATTAAACCGAGTGCCGGTGCCATGGTTCAAACCCCAGGTATGTGCCTGGAGCCAACATGGCCGAGAGTAAGACGTTAGGAGGTGACGGAGGTCACTGGAGGAATACTCTTCCGTCCTTCATAACGAACCGGATTCTCCGTAGGGCTCTGATGTCGCGGGTGGGATCTCCTTCGACCGCGATCAGATCGGCCAGTAATCCGCGCTTTACCTGGCCCCGATCAGCCAGGTGAAACACGGCCGCGTTTCCGCTGGTTGCAGCCCGAAGCGCAGCCAAGGGTGACATGCCGTTTTCCACCATGGATTCCAGCTCCCGAACGTTGTCTCCGTGGGAGAAAACCCCCACGTCACCACCGAAACAGATGGTGACGCCCTGGCGCAGGGCCTCCCGGAAGCTGGCGCGTTTGTCCTTTACCGATTGAGGAGCCGGTTGCCGTCCACGGGTCCAGCCCTCGAAGTACTGGGCGTACGCGTCAGTCGCGGCAAGCGTGGGGCAGAGCGCCACGTGCTTCTTCCTCATGAGCTGGAACACCTCCGCGGTGCCCTCGTCACCGTGCTCGATCGTTTCCACCCCGGCCTCGACTGCCCTCCGCATCCCCTCCGTCGTGGTCGCATGCGCCGCGACCGGTCTTCCACTCCCCTTGGCAGTTGCGACCAACACCTTCAGCTCGGCTTCACTGAAGGTCGGCTCGGCGCGACCTTCCGGGCCCCAGCGGTAGTCGGCGTACACCTTGATCCAGTCGGCCCCATGGCCGATCTGGCTCCGCACGACCCGGGTGATATCCTCAGTACCTGACGCCTCCTCAGCTCCCTGCGCTGGATCGAAGGAGTAGTCGGTGCGGCGTGGCCCGTAGCTTCCGGTCGCCACGATGGCTCGGGTCACCGCGATAATTCTGGGCCCCGGGACGATGCCCAATTCAATGGCCCGTTTGAGCTGGACGTCGTAGTCGAACGCGCCTTCGGTCCCCAGATCGCGCTCCGTCGTGATGCCCGCGCGAAGGGTTGTGGCAGCGTGCGCTACGGCCCGGACCATTCGCTGTCCCAGCGGCTCGCGAAGCACCTGGTCGTCCCAGAGTGCCTCGTTATAGGGGTGAAGAAAGAGATGCGAATGGCCTTCGATCAATCCGGGAAGCAAGGTGGTCCTCGGCAGCTCAGTCCGGATCGTACCCGCTGGAATGGTGATGCTGTTCGCCGGTCCGACCCGCTCGATCCATTTGCCCCGGACCAACACGACCCAATTGCGCTGAGGTGCGTCAGTCAGTCCATCCCACACTGCTTCCGGCGCGATGAGCATCGTCGCCGAGGTGTCGCCCCCCTGCACAACCTGGGTCGAGCCGAGCGTTGAGAGACCTGCAATAAGAAAAAGGAGGGCGATTGACAGCCGAGCGGGACTGGTCATCGAATGGTCGTCATCCTCGGGCCAAAGAGACGGCCATCCCACACCACATCGAACGGAGGCATTACCTGGATCCGCGCGGCATCAGGATGGCTCGGATTGATGATGAAGTTACGCTCCACCGGCTGCCCCGGTAATGATGGCACTACCAGAACCGCGGTTCGGGCCGTCGAGTGCCAGCTGTCGCCATAGGCCCGGGCGGAGCCTGAGTCCTCCAGATCCCAACCGGCGATGCTCCCGGGATCGAACCACTCCATGGCCAGGTCGTCAGGGATCCGGATCTCGGCCGCGTGGTGAGCACCGGGAAGCTGGGTCCGTCCGGCGTGCACCAGCTTCTCCAGGATTGCCGTGGCGTAGTGTTCCGACGCGTAGACCAGGATGCGTCCGGGAGAATTCCAGCGGGCGCCCTCGAGAGCGGCACCACTGCCGTCGAAGATCGGGTAGCGGCGCTTAGCCAGTCGATACACAGTGGGCATGGCTGGGAGGGCAGCGCTAGACCGGCAAGCTATGCTCCAGTTTCCAGAGCAGATCCTCGACGCGGCGGGTGCCCAGATCGGTTGCCGCAAAATCGAGGGGAGGCTGGTTGTCCAGCATCGGGTGAGGCGAGGTCAGGAATTTCTGCGCCTCCTCAGGCGACTCCCACACCTGTTCGGCCAAGGTGGACAGGCGTGCGATTCGCTCCAGCCGCTCGCTTTCGGCCGGGCGCAGTCGGCCTGCCTCTTCCCGGCGCTGCAGAGTGGACCGGGGAACGACGATCTGCTGGACTCGGGTTTGCTGTCGTTCGGGAAAGTGTCGCACGACATACTTGAGCGCCGCGAAGGGTAGGCCCTTTCCTACCGCGCGCTCCAGATCGGCCACGGTGGACACTTTCTCCCGCAGGACTCTCGAGCCCCCCAGGGCTTGAGAGACCTTCAGGACGTCAGGGTAGCTGGCCACAGTGATTCTCCCGAGTTGTTCGTCCCATCTGGGCATAATTTAATCCCAAATGGGCAGCACCGCCAGAGCTGCCCTCCCCGCCTTCGGGAAGTGTTCAGGGGTCGCCCTGGCTCCGCTATATTTAACCGATGCCACTTTCCTCATTTCACCCGGTGATCGCCGGTTGGTTCGAACAGCGGTTCGGTTCTCCCACGGCGCCTCAACGCGAGGGCTGGGCTGCGATCCGGGCCGGACGGAACACGCTGATCTCGGCCCCGACCGGCTCCGGAAAGACGCTGGCAGCCTTTCTTCACTCGTTGGATCAGCTGTTTCGGGAGGGACTGGAAGCGCCACTTCCCGACGAGACCCGCGTAATCTACGTCTCTCCCCTCAAGGCACTGAGCGCAGACATTCATCTGAACCTGGCGGAGCCTCGGCGGGAGATCCGCCGACTGGCGGAAGAGATGGGCTTGAATGCTCCGCGCATCACCGCAGCCATCCGCTCGGGTGACACGCCCCCGGCTGATCGGGCTGCCATGCTGCGGAAGCCGCCGCACATTCTCGTCACCACTCCCGAGTCGCTCTATCTCCTGCTCACCGCTCAGCGAAGCCGGGAAATGCTCCGCACCGTACGAACCGTGATCGTAGATGAGATCCATGCGGTCCTGGAGTCCCGGCGGGGGGCCCATCTGGCGTTGACCCTGGAGCGGCTGGAGCACGTAGCGGGTCGTCCGCTCCAACGGATCGGACTGTCGGCCACGGTCAAACCGATCGAGCAGGTGGGAGAATGGCTCATCGGTGAGCCAGCGGGGCGAACGCCCTCCGTAGGGGTGGGCTGCGAGCCGGCCAGCCCGGCCATCGTTAACCAGGGCCACCGGCGTAGTCTGGACCTCGGGCTGGAGCTGCCGAGTTCTCCTCTGGAAGCGGTCATGTCGGGTGAGGTGTGGAACGAAGTGTACGACCGGCTTACCGAACTCATCAACGCTCATAGAACGACTTTGGTCTTCGTCAACACCCGTCGCCTGGCTGAGCGGGTGGCTCGCCAGCTTGCAGAACGAGTAGGGGAAGCGGCGGTCACTGCGCATCACGGAAGCCTCTCGAAGGAACACCGGCTCGATGCGGAGGAGCGGCTCAAGGGAGGAAAGCTGAAGGCCCTGGTAGCTACGGCTTCTCTGGAGCTGGGGATCGACATCGGCCACGTGGATCTCGTGTGTCAGCTGGGCACTCCCCGGCGGATTTCGACTTTCCTTCAGCGGGTGGGTCGCTCAGGTCATACCGTGGTCGGCACCCCCAAGGGACGGCTGTTCCCACTTACCCGCGACGAGTTGGTCGAAAGCACTGCCATCATCGACTCGGTTCGTAGGGGCGAGCTCGACCGGGTGGTGATCCGGGAGAAACCACTCGATGTATTGGCTCAGCACATCGTGGCGGAAGCCGCCGCGGAGGATTGGGACGAAGAGAAGCTCTTCCACCTGTTCCGGCGAGCTTACCCCTACCGGCACCTCGAGCGGGCCGAGTTCGACGAGGTGCTCCAGATGCTGGCGCAGGGGTTCTCCACCCGTAGGGGGCGCCGAGCGGCACTCATCCACCACGATGCCGTCAACCATCGGATTCGGGGACGCCGGGGCTCGCGCCTCCTGGCGATCACATCCGGTGGTGCCATTCCGGACAATGCCGATTATCGGGTGGTGCTGGAGCCGGAGAACACGTTCATCGGTACGGTGAATGAAGACTTTGCCGTCGAGAGCCTCCAGGGAGATGTCTTTCAGCTGGGCAACATGTCCTGGCGAATTCTTCGAGTACAGCAGGGAGTGGTTCGGGTCGAGGATGCGCACGGGCAGCCGCCGAGTATCCCGTTCTGGCTGGGCGAGTCGCCGGCAAGAAGCGACGAGCTCTCGGTCGCAGTGTCAGAGCTGAGACACGGCGTCGAGCAACGACTCGACGACCCTGACCAGGCGCGTGGCTGGGTCGCCGGTCTTCTGGGCGACTCCTCGGCCGATGTCGCGGCCATGCAGCTGGTCGAATATCTCGCGGAATCAAAACGGCTGCTGGGAACCCTTCCCACCCAGCGCACCATTGTGGCCGAGCGATTCTTCGATGAAGCCGGCGGCATGCAACTCGTCATCCACGCACCCTTCGGGAGCCGGGTGAATCGGGCCTGGGGGCTGGCGCTCCGCAAACGCTTCTGCCGCCAGTTCAACTTCGAGCTGCAGGCTGCCGCCACGGAGGACGCCCTGCTCCTCTCGCTGGGGCCCCAGCATTCCTTCCCGCTCGACACTGTCTTCCGTTTCCTGAATCCGGAGACCGTGGAAAACATCCTGGTACAGGCGTTGTTGGACGCGCCCATGTTCGGCACCCACTGGCGCTGGAACGGCAACATCGCCCTGGCTATTCCCCGCAGTCGGGGCGGTCGCAAGAACCCTCCGCAGATCCAGCGCATGCAAGCCGATGACCTTCTCGCGGCTGCGTTCCCGGATGCCGCGGCGTGCCTGGAGAACATCCCCGGCGACCGAGAGATCCCCAATCATCCCTTAGTGCGGCAGACCATCGATGACTGCGTGCACGAAGTGATGGACTTGGACGGCTTGACCGAGCTGCTCCGGCGGATCCATGCGGGTGACGTCACTCTGGTCGCCCGGGATCTTCCCGAGCCTTCGCCTCTGGCCCACGAGATCCTGAACGCCCGGCCGTATGCGTTTCTGGATGATGCGCCGCTCGAGGAGCGCCGCACCCAGGCGGTCTACACCCGCCGAGCCTTCGAGCCATCCTCGGCCGACGATCTCGGCGCACTCGATCCCGCCGCAATCGAGCGGGTCAGGGACGAGGCGTGGCCCGAGGTGCAGAGCGCGGACGAGCTGCACGACACGCTTCTTACCTCCGGTTTCCTCGCCGAGGTTGAAGGACTCTCCGGTCGGAACGGCAACTCGTGGGGCGGCTTCTTCCGCGAGCTGGTCGGAGCGGGACGAGCCGACCGGATGGAGTTGGGGAGCGGGCGCGCCCTCTGGGTTGCCACCGAGCGAAAGCAGGAGGTCAGTGCGGTGAGTAGTGGGCCGCGGGCGGATGCGCAGCGGGTCGGCGAGGGAGACTCCAGAGAGGACGCCATTCGAGAGCTGCTCCGCGGAAGAATGGGTATCACCGGCCCCACGACGGCGGGACAGCTCGCCGACTCACTCGAGATCGCAGCTTCCGATGCCGACATTGCCCTGGCGGCACTCGAGGGTGAAGGGGTAATTCTGCGGGGCCACTTTACTGCCGAATCGTCCGAGCTCGAGTGGTGCGATCGCCGGCTCCTCGCCCGCATTCACCGGTACACCCTCAACCGGCTCCGCGCGGAGATCGAGCCGGTGAGCCCGGCGGACTACATGCGCTTCCTCTTTTCCTGGCAGCGACTCGATCCCGAACACCGGGTGAGTGGAATAGAGGGCCTCGCCGCCTTGATTACCCAGCTCGACGGCTACGAGCTGCCGGCCGCGGCGTGGGAGACTGAAGTCCTTGCCTCGAGAACCGAAGAGTATGATCCCGCATTGCTGGACACGCTGTGCATGATGGGCCGGGTGGCCTGGGGCAGACTGGCGCCCCAGAGGAGTGTGCTCCGGGTTGACCGGGGCGCGGGGACCCCGGCGCCGATCAGGAGCACCCCGATCGCCTTGATGCTGCGAGAACATGCTTCCGCCTGGCTGGCGCATCGAAACGGCGAAGAGTATCAGCTCTCGAGTTACGCTGCTCGGGTCAAGGAGGCGTTGGAGCAGCGCGGCGCTTCCTTCTTTCCCGAGTTGGCCGCGGCCGCGGGATTGTTGCCCACCCAGGTGGAACAAGGTTTGGGCGAGCTGGCCGGTGTTGGTCTGGTGACCTCGGATAGCTTCGCGGGACTGCGAGCTTTGATTACACCTTCGAGCAAGCGAAAGCCCTTGAGCAGCGCTCGTCGCCGCCACCGGACGGCGCCCCACGGAATCGAGAGTGCAGGACGATGGGCCCTGCTGAGTGGAGGAGACTCATCCGCGACCATCGAGTTGGCGGCCAGGACCTATCTCCGCCGCTACGGCGTCGTGTTCAAGCGGGTTCTTGCCCGGGAAGCGGGTGCACCCGCATGGCGTGACCTGCTGATGTTCTATCGGAGGCTGGAAGCCCGGGGAGAGATCCGCGGCGGCCGATTCGTGACCGGTATGTCCGGTGAACAGTTCGCTCTACCGGAGGCTGTGGGACAGTTGCGTTCCATCCGTCGTCTCGGGGGAGGGGGACACCTGTTGAGCATCAGTGGGGCCGATCCGCTCAATCTCACCGGGACTATTACCCCGGGAGACCGGGTGCCGGGTCTCACCACCAACCGTATTCTCTACCGGGATGGTGTTCCAATTCTGGCCCGAGACGCGGGGCAAACCCGGTGGCTCATTCAGGACGATGGTCCGCCCCCCGCTGAGCTGATCCATGCCCTGGTCCGGAAGCAGAGCACGCCGGCGCTCCGCAGTTACTTCGGTCTGAGCGGCGCGCCGGCGGCGACGGTACCGCTGACCCGGCCTCCGAACCGCAAACGGAAACGACGTCAGACCACAGGCGAACCCGTAGCCAATTAGCTAGTCCGGTTGGATCTTTCCCTCCCCGTACCGCAGGAGGTATGGAATGCGACAGCTCGTGCTTGCCGCGTTGAGTCTGGTGATCGCCGGGACATCCGGCTGCAGAAGCAAGCAGACCAGCAGCGCCGGGGGCTCCAACGACACGACGGTTTCGACCACACCTCCTGATACCGCAGCACCGGCTCCTGAACCCTCGGCTGCGACGGGCCCCCGGGCGTTTGCCTTCGATCAGCGTCAGGAGTTCGTCCAGTCCATCCGGCAGCAGCTCGCCCAAGCCGACCAACAGATTCAGGAGCTCGCCGGTCAGGTGAAATCAAAAGGCGGCGCGGTGAGCGATCGAGCACTCGCCACGGCACGAACCGCCCGGAAGCTGGTGGATCGCAGTCTGAAACGGGTGGATGCAGCGACCGCTGCCAATTGGGAACAGGTGAAGAACGCGGTTACCCAGTCGGTCGAACGGCTGAACGAATCGATCGAAGAAGCCCAGCCGAAGTGAGCGTCTGATGCCGCTGCTTCCCTGGCTGCTGCCGTTCAGCGATGCCGCGCTCCTCATCATGCGATTGCTGGTGGGACTGGTCTTCGTCACCAGCGGCTGGAACCATGCCAAGGACCCGGTGACGAGGGGAAAGAGCATCGGTTTCAGCCCGGGCTTTACCCGCGTCCTCGGAATCGCTGAACTGGCTGGTGGGCTCGGCGTGGCTTTGGGAGTCTTCACCCAGCTGGCTGCTCTTGGTCTCATTCTGGTGATGCTGGGCGCCATACAAAAGAAGATCTTTGTGTGGCACACCGGCTTTTGGGGAAAGCACAGCGATGGTTGGCACTACGACCTGCTGTTTGTCGCCATGGGTCTCGTTATTGCCACCACCAATGGTGGACGGTACGTGCTTCTCCAGTAGGATTGCGAAAGATTGAACCCGCAATCCGCCCTTGAAGGCCGCTTCCGAATCGAGCGCGAGTTGGGACGCGGCGGCATGGCCACCGTCTATCTGGCCCAGGATCTCCGGCAGGAACGCCTTGTCGCCCTGAAGCTGATTCACCCTGAGGTGACAGCCACCTTAGGGCCCGAGCGGTTCCTGCGCGAGATCAAGCTTACCGCCAAGCTACGCCACCCGCATATCCTGCCGCTGTTCGACTCGGGAGAGGCTGCTGGGCAGCTGTGGTACTCCATGCCTTACATCGAGGGCGAGTCGCTCCGCCAGCGGCTCACTCGCGAGCAGCGAATCCCCCTGGATCAAGCGATACATATCGCGGGTGACGTGCTCGCCGCACTGGCCTATGCCCACCAGCACGGCATCGTACACCGCGACATCAAGCCGGAGAACATTCTGCTGGAGGGAAGCGAGGCCGTGCTGGCCGACTTCGGCATCGCCCACGCGATGACCGCGGCGGGTAGCGAACGACTGACGGGTGTTGGGATGGCCATCGGGACCCCGGCATACATGAGTCCCGAGCAAGTCACTGGGAGCGGACCCCTGGATGGCCGGAGCGATCTCTACTCCTTTGGCTGTGTGCTGTACGAGATGGTTTCGGGAGCGCCTCCCTTTACCGGTCCTACCCCTCAATCCGTCGTTGCCAAACATCTGGGCATGGCGCCACCCGCACTCCCCGCTCTGACAGGCCGCCTTTCCCCGGCGGTGGCTCGCGCCATCAGTACTTCGCTGGCCAAGAGCCCGGACGAACGTTTCCCGACAGCGGAGGCGTTCGCCGCCGCCTTGGATGCCGGGCACACGGGAAAGCAGCTGCCGGCCCGGAGAGGTATGGCCGCGTTGGCCGCGGTCCTCCTGATGCTGCTAGGACTCACCTTCTACGCCGGCCGTCGTATCTCGTCAGATACCACTGAAGGGAGTGGAATGGTGGCCTCCGGCCTGAATCGCCGGCTGAGTCAGCTCACCTTCGGTGAAGGGCTCGAGGAGTGGCCCGCATGGTCCCCGGATGGAACCAGTCTCGCTTACGTGGCGGAGGTGGATGGCTATCGTCAGCTGTTCGTGCGTACTCTTGCGAACGGCTCGGAGCGGCGGATCTCCAAAGAGCCGGCCGACAATATTCAACCGGCCTGGACGCCGGATGGAAAACGGCTGGCTTTCGTGCGCGCCGGCATGGCCGGTGGAAAGCTCGAGCCGAGTGACATCAACGGCTCCTATAACGAAGGGGGAGACATCTGGACCGTGGAGCTCGAGAGCGGACGGGAGACCCGGCTGGTTCAGAATGCATTCGGTCCGGCGTACTCACCGGCAGGGGACCGGCTCGCCTTCGATGCCCCCTGGGCCGGAGCCAGACGCATCTGGGTAGCCGACACCAATGGGCGGAACCCCCGCCAGGTCACGTCCGACTCGAGCGAAGCGGTCGTGCATACCAGCCCCCGCTGGTCTCCCGACGGGAAGAGGCTGGTCTTTCGGCGGATCGAGAAGATCAAGTCGGATATCGTCGACGTAGATGTGGGTTCGCAGCAGGCTACCCGGGTGACGAACGACAACGTGCTGGATATGGATCCGGTGTGGGCACCGGACGGCAACCACATTTACTTCGCCTCGTCCCGCGGGGGCGGTCTCAATCTCTGGCGCATCGCCGTCTCGGCCACGGGGTCTGCATCGGGTCAGCCGGAGCAACTCACCACCGGGGCCGGCGACGACGTCGAGCCCACGATCTCTCCCAACGGTAGCCGTCTGGTCTTCGCGGTACGTGGCATCAACTCCGATTTGTGGCGTATGCCGCTCTCACCCGAAACCGGCCAGCCTACCGGCCAACCGGTTCCAGTGGTGATGACCACGCGGGTGGAGAGCCGGGGCTCCTGGTCACCGGATGGCAGCACCATCGCGTTCAACTCCGACCGGCTCGGAGAGATGAACATCTGGCTGCATCGTATGGCCGACAGCAGCGAGCGGCAGGTGACGCAAGGTCCCGGAGGAGATTATCAACCCAACTGGTCCCCTGATGGTGAGCGCCTCGTTTTTTTCTCGGCCAGAGGAGGGAATGCCGATATCTGGTCGGTACCGGTAAGCGATGGAAAGCTGACCCGGCTGACGTCCGATCCCGCGACCGACACCAACCCCTTCTATTCGCCGGATGGGCAGTGGATCGCCTTCATCTCGGATCGCGGCGGCCGGGCCGATGTCTGGGTCATGCGGGCCGACGGCGCAGAGCCTCGCCAGCTCACGCACGAAGGGGTTGGAGGGCATTTTCTCCGCTGGAGCTCCGACAGCCGAAGCATTGTGTTCCGGGCCGAGAGCGGGACTCAAATTCGGATCTATCGCGTGTCGGTCCAGAACGGGCTCACCACGCAGCTTCCGGATGTCTCGAGTGGTGCCCACATGTCGTTCTCCCCGGATCAATCGCTGATCTTGGACGTGAAAGGACACAAGTCGCTCTGGATCTATCCCGTGAGCGGTCAATCACCACGGCAGGTGTTCGCCTTCACCAATCCCGACATCAGAATCGATTATCCGGTCTGGTCTCCCGACGGCCGCTGGGTCCTGTTCGACCGGGCTGCTCCGAAGGGCGGCGACCTCTGGCTCATGGAGAGCGCCTCTGAGACTCGCTGAGCTGGAGGAGACCTCACGGCGAGTAGCGGATGTGCGTGGCCGGTTGGAGAAGATTCGCCTCCTAGCCTCACTTCTGCTCGACGCTGCTCCGCAAGAGATCGAAATCGCCGCCGCGTTTCTCTCGGGCTCCTATCGCCAACAGAAGCTCAACGTCGGCTACGCCGCTCTTCAGTCGGCGGTAGGTGGGGGCGCGGCTGCCGCGCCGTCGCTCGAGCTGATCGAGGTCGATGCAGCATTCGAGCGGATTTCCCGGGTACCCGCTGGCAAGGGATCGTCCGCCGAGCGAATGCGGCTGCTGCGCGAGCTCATGTCACGAGCCACTCGCGAGGAGCAGGACTTTCTGTTTCGGCTCGTCATCGGCGAGCTGCGGCAGGGGGCGACGGAGGGTCTCATGCTCGAAGCCGTGGCCCAAGCTGCCAAGGTGCCCGTGGAGCAGGTACGGCGCGCCCGGATGATGGCAGGAGACCTGCCCACAATCGCCCGTGTCGCGATCGCTGGGAACAGGGACGAGTTGGCGGGCTACGCCACCCAGCTTTTCCGGCCGGTGCACCCGATGCTGGCCGGCTCCGCGGAGGATGAAGGGGAGGCACTGGATGAGTTGGGGGAAGCCGTACTGGAGTACAAGCTCGACGGCGCCCGCATCCAGGTTCACAAGAGCGGCGATCAGGTCGCGGTCTATTCCCGGAGATTGAACGACGTCACAGCCGCCGTGCCGGAAATCGTGGAGCTGGTACGAGCGCTTTCTCCCAACGAGCTGATCCTGGATGGTGAGGTACTTGCCCTACGGCCCGACGGCACTCCCCACCCGTTCCAGGTCACCATGAGCCGGTTCGGCAGCAGGCTGGAGGTAACGCGCATGCGGGAGGAGCAGCCGCTCACACCGTTCTTCTTCGATTTGCTGTACCTGGACGGCGGTTCGCTGATCGACGAGCCGGCCCGGCGGCGTCTGACGATCCTGGATGATGCCGTACCCAGCACCATGGTAGTCCCCAGAACATTGACGTCCGATTTAGCCGAAGCCGGCACCTTTCTCCGCCGCGCTTTAGGCGCCGGTCATGAAGGCGTCGTTGCCAAGTCGCTCGAGGGATTGTATGAGGCGGGCCGCCGAGGCCGTCGGTGGCTCAAGATCAAGCCCGCGAATACCCTCGATCTCGTGGTGCTGGCGGCCGAGTGGGGTCACGGGCGACGCCACGGCTGGCTTAGCAACCTCCACCTCGGTGCGCGCGACCGGGACGGTGGATTTGTCATGCTGGGCAAGACGTTCAAGGGGATGACAGACGAGATGCTCGCCTGGCAAACCGAGCGACTCCTGCAGCTGGAGGTGGCCCGCGATGGGATCACGGTGTACGTCCGGCCCGAGCTGGTCGTAGAGGTGGCGTTCAATGAGGTACAGGCGAGCACTCAATACCCCGGCGGTGTGGCCCTACGGTTTGCCCGGGTGAAGCGATATCGCCGCGACAAGGCGGCTGCGGAGGCCGACACCATCGGAGCAGTGCAGGCAATCCATCAGCGGCTGACCGGCCTGTCAGCCTTGCGTTCACCCTGAAGCAGCAACAGCTTATCGGCGCCCCTCCCTACAACCCGCGACCGGAGTCCCCATGGTTTCCCTTGGCTCTCTCTGGCTCCCGATTCTTCTCTCCGCGGTTCTGGTCTTTGTGGTCTCGAGTATCATCCACATGGTGCTCAAGTACCACGCCAGTGACTACAAGCAGCTACCCAATGAAGACGTGGTCCGCGCTGCGATTCGCTCCGGCAATCCGGAGCCTCGCCAGTACATCATTCCGTACTGCCGCGAGATGAAGGAAATGAATTCGCCGGAGATGCAAAAGAAGTTCACCGAGGGGCCGGTTGCGGTGCTGAACCTCAAGCGCCCAGGACCGCCCACCATGGGTGGGGCCCTGGTTCAGTGGTTTCTGTACTCACTGGTCATCTCATTCTTCATCGCCTACATCGCGGCTCACTCGATTGCCCCGAACACGCCGTACCTAGGGGTGTTCCGCATCGTCGGCGCCATCGGCTTTCTGGCGTACGCGGCAGCCCAGGTTCCTCAGTCGATCTGGATGGGCAAGCCGTGGTCGATAACCTGGAAAGAAATCCTCGACGGCTTGATCTATGGTTTGGTGACGGCAGGAACGTTTGGCTGGCTGTGGCCCAGGTAGTCAGCAGAGCTGACTGCCCACTCGTAACACATTCGTAACTGTTTCACTCAGCACCCCCATCTCGCGGGGACGCGATCTACAGCGTAACGTGTGCGTATGCGCACTCCCCTCCTCATCGGCGGCATCGCCGCCATCGCTCTGAGCTGTAGTGATGGCGGCGGGGTTGGCCCGATTTCCGGTGGCGACGGAGCAGCTCTCGCCGCTCAGTTCGAGCGGCTCGCCGACTCGGTGGACCAGGGCGGGTACTCTCCAGCGGGAGAAGCACTCAGGCATGCCGCCGAGATCGTGCGGCTCACCGGACACGCTTCTCCGGTCAGTCTGACCATCGATGACGAGGCTCGGAGCTTCCTGGCCGTCGCGGAACAGATCGACTTTCCCAATCTCGAGTGCAGTTGGCCGTCGGACAGCGGCATCGTTGCTCCCGGGGACAGTCTCACAGTAATGGCCGATAGCACGATGACGCCGCCGGGTGGTGCCGGTGGCAAGCCGCCAGAAGGCCCTGGTGGCGAGCCGCCGATGGCGCCGGACTGTAAGGTCGTCGGCACCTTCTCCATGCGAACGCTGATCGCCTGGGAGCCGGAGCGCATGGCGGAAGTCGCCCGGATCGTTGCCGCTCTCGGGAGCAATCAGGCGGCGTCCGGTGTACCGGATGTGATGACCGGACTGCCTACCAACCCCGGCGTCGATTCTGCTCCAACCCGATCACCGGCGACGACGCCACCGGATTCGGGGAGCGGTAGCGGAGGAGAACCAGGGGGATTCCCCGGATTCTTCGGAGAGTATCTGGTGCGGGACGTGGGGAGCTGGTTTGCGGTCGACGGGAGTCAAACCAACGACCTGGTCGCCTCGGGAGGGAGCTGTACCGACGATCATGCCGCCTTCGATTGGGCCCAGTTCACCTGTGAGGGGGCCCGGTTCCGATTCGAGTTCCACATGAGCGTGGAGCCGCTCAGATACGAGCCACTCACCGGCGCGTCGGCCGTGCCGGATGGACCCTCAGGGAGGCACACCCTGTCGCTCGGCATGACCAACGTAGACGGGGTGCGGCTCACGTGGAACTCGTGGACTACGCCGCCACTGCCCGTGCCGGTCGACTCCGGCACGGTGAAAACCGATTAGCTCGCGGCCTCCTGCCGTCCCGCCACCAGCCGCTCAGTGAAGTCCAGCCGCTCCTCCAGCTCGGCCACTCGACTCTCCAAGGCATCGATGTAGGGCTGCTGATCGTCGAGCGGCTGACTGCGAAAAGATCGGTCGAAGCTCCCCGATGCTCTGCCGCATCCGGCGTAGCCGCGAAACGCCTTGACCGCGAGCCAGATTACCGCGATCCAGAACAGCATGCCGAAGAATCCCATAGTCATTCCTCCGAACTCCCGCACTCTAGGTCAGGATGCCTTGCCCGCTTCCCCGCTCTCCCGCTGCGTCCCCCACGCCTGCTCGATTTCGTCCGCGGCTCTACGCAGGATCTCGGCAACCCGTTTCAAAGCTGGGTCCTCTGGTCCGCGCCGCCAGGCACGCTTGAAGGTGGCTCCCGCGAGATGAACGAAGGCGCCCTGGAGCTCTCCCAGGCCGCCACCAGTGAAGTCCTTCACCGTCTCGCGTACCCGGTCCAGGATCTCTTCCAGCAGATCTCGATGCTGTTCCAGGTAGCGCTCACCTTCCGGAGTGACATGATAGACCTTCTTCCCATCAGAATCATCGGCTCGGATATAGCCCTCATCTTCGAGCAGCTGGAGCGTGGGGTACACCGTTCCAGCCGACGGCGTATAGTACCCGCCGAGCTTCTCCTCCAATGCCTTGATGACTTCGTACCCGTGGCGAGGCTTCTCCTTGAGGAGCCGAAGGATGACGAACTTGACCTCACCGGATTCGAACATCTGGCTTCGCCGTCGCGGGCCCCTACCTCTGGTTTGCCACGCGCCAGTCCACCAGCGTCCACTAAACGGGAACCCGGGTCCGAAGCCCCAGTCATCACGTGGGTTACACATTCTTGGACCTCCGAAATAACTTGCGATACTTCTTACGATCGCTCGTACGATATATCGTACGAAATAGCGCCAAAATGTCAATAGCTCCACCCCACCAATGTGCGGTTTTCCCGTGGGCCACTCGTCCACTACAGTCGGCCATTTGAATTGAGTACTCAGTCAAGGGATTGGCATGAACCGCACATCTGCTTTGCTGCTCGGGCTCTCGGCGGGACTTTCGCTGGCCTGCGGCAGCTACAGCGCTCCTTCCGGCTCTCAGACCCCACCGCCACCAGCGGCTATGCAGAACGATGTCGACATCGTTGCCGGCGCCTCGCAGCTTACGACCACAGCGTTCAGTCCCAACCCCAAGGTGATATCCCTGGGCGGGAGCTCCAGTGTCACGGTGCGCTGGGTGAACACCGATATCGTTGGGGGAGACTATACCAGCGGCACACCCACCAGTCACAACATCACGTCGGACAACGGCGCGTTCACACCGTCCGGGGTGCTGGGCGGAAACGCCACCTACACCGTTACGCTCTCAGCCACGGGCAACTACCCGTACCACTGCTCGATCCATCCCAACATGGTGGGAACCATCACGGTCAATCCGTAGAGATCGGAGGCCGTTCTTCCGGGCCTCTCCGCCTACTTACTCACCCGCCGTCTGCGCGACTTTTCCCTGGTCCCGCAGGTCTCCATTTGGCACCATCGCCGGAGCCCGTTTCTACTCCGGTCTACATACATCCAACCGCAATCCGGTCCCCCACAGACACTCACCTGGAACAGCTCATCGGAGGCGAGCAGCGAAGCCGCGGACCAGAGCACCGGCCAGACGATGGAGTCGAGGCGCTCTTCCCGGCCCTTCCATCCCAATTGAAAGCGCTCACTTCTGCTCGGAGTCCGTCGTGACGGGATCACTTCCATCTGCTCCAGCGCTCGGCCGAGTAGCCGGTTGAATTGCTCCAAGGCAATGGGATCGGGACGCCCCTCGGCCAACGAACCGAAGAGGCGCTGGAGGACGCCGCGGACTAGCTTTGCCCTCCGATACGCCACCCGGGCCTCTTGCGGTTTCGACTGCGCCATGCGCCGCAGTCGAGTGCCGTCCCTGCGTGACACCACGCCGGCACCCTCGGCCCAACGAGTGAGCCCGCCAAAGTCAGTGAGCCGTTCCTTTGCCAGACCCTGACCGGTCCAGTCAACGGTGTTGACCAGATCAAGCGCGGGATCACCAGCAATGAACTGAAATTCCATAGGGTATTCCTCTCGATCACTTACACCGGCTCACTTCCGCACCTCCCTGCTTCCCCACCTCCCCGCCCCCCTTGACCGCCGCGAATATAACCGGTACCGTTGCACCAGTAAATGCATGAATACCGGTGCAGCACAACCGAGAGGGGGGAGCGATGATCGCACGAACCTGGCGCGGCGCTACCCGCGCAGAAGACGCCGAGACCTATCTCGAGTACCTTCATCGAACCGGTTTCGCCGGCTTCCGGAATACCCCGGGAAATCAGGGGGCGGTAGGGCTCCGCCGGATCATCGACGGCCGAGCTGAGTTTCTGATTATCTCGCTCTGGGACTCGGAGGAATCGATCCGCCGCTTTGCCGGAGAGCATATCGAGCAGGCCGTGTTTTATCCGGAAGACGACCAGTACCTGATCGAGCGGGAGCTTCAAGCCTCACACTACGAGGTGGTCTTTGACTCGGCATTCGTCTCCCAGAGTTGAGGTGTCCGCGTCCCGGCTCGGCATCGTTGCCGGCTTCGGGGCGATCTACCTCTTCTGGGGTGCCACCTTCCTCGCCATCCGGTATGCCGTGGTGGAGGTGCCGCCGCTGTTCACCATCGCCATCCGCTGCGTCTGTGGCGCGCTGTTGCTTTATGTGTGGCTGCTGTGGCGGCGCGGGCTCGAGCGAACCACTCTGAGCCAATGGCTGACCTCAGCGGTGGCCGGCGGGTTTCTTTTCGTGGGCTGTCACGGAGTGCTGGCCTGGGCCGAACAACGAGTTTCGTCGGGACAGGCCGCGTTGTTTCTCACCTGCATCCCCCTTTGGCTGGTGCTGATTACCTCAGTCAAGGAGCGTCGGGTTCCCTCCGGTGCGGTGATTGTGGGTTTGATCCTGGGGGTCTTGGGGGTATCGCTTCTCGCCCGGGGCAACGGGGACACGTCGGGCACATTGGTCGACCGCCTGGCCCTCGTGGGGAGCGGGCTCAGCTGGGCCGTCGGCTCGATGATCGGACGCCATGGCGCACGTCCCTCCTCCGCTACGCAATCCACCGCCATGCAGCTCGGCGCCGGAGGAGTGGCGGTACTGGCGCTGAGCCTGGTAACCGGAGAGCTCGCGCGGTGGAGTCCGGCTCATCTCACGACGCGAGGAGGCCTCGCACTCGCCTTCCTGGTGCTGGCGGGGACCGTGCTCGGGTTCGGCGCCTATACCTGGCTGTTGCGGGTGGCCACTGCAGCAGCGGTGGGCACCTACGCCTTCGTCAACCCGGTTGTAGCACTCGCGCTGGCCTGGATAGTAGGTGACGAGGCATTTTCCTGGCGGACCATCGGAGCTGCTGCCTTGGTGCTGGGTGCGGTGATGTTGATTTGGAAGAGCTCGAGACGGAGCAGTCGGCAGGAACGGGAGCATCTACCCCAAGTTCATCTTCCGCAGCAGCGCCTTGAATCTCGGGCGCTCCCGTAGGGTCCCGCTCGCTCCTCGCAGGCCCCGCTCGAGAAGGTCCAGCGAAACGTTTGTGTTCGGCGGTCACTCGCCTTAGCTTGTCTTACCGACGTTGAGCTGTGGTTGAAACGGACGATCGGGTTCGCGTCAGCAGGCCCGTGCTCATATCCGGTTTTTCGATGTCCGACTTCCATCCCGCGGTCGGCCTGCTCATTCTGGCCGCGGTTGTCATTGCCCTCCTGCTCATTGCCCTCCTGCGGACCGCGCGACGAGCCCAGCCCGACTCTGGTAGTGCATCCAGGACTCATCCCTGGCCCGAGCCCCATCGTACCCCAGAAGACCAGATCATCAATCATGCGACCTTCATCATGGATCATATGGGTCGCGTCCTGAGCTGGAACCCGGCGGTCCAACGGATCCTCGGCTACGACAAAGGGGAGTTCATCGGTCGTCCGGTCGCCGACCTGTATACCCCGGAAGACCAAATGGATGGTGCGCCGGCACGGGATCTCGCAGAGGCAGCGATGCGGGGAAGGGTGAATCACGAGGGTTGGGTGCTCCGGAAGGATGGCAGCCGCCTGCCCGCCTCGGTCTCGACCGCCAGCGTCCTGGACCGGGAGGGAAATCTTGCCGGCTTTTCGCGACGGGTGCGCGACCTCACCGAGACCAAGCGGGTCGAGGAGGAGTTGGGCCGCAGTAAAGAGGCACTCGATCTCGCCAGCGAGGCTGCCGGCCTGGGTACCTGGGACCACGATCTGGCAACCGGCGAGCTGCAGTGGGACGCCCGAGCCAAGGCATTGTTTGGTTACCCCTCCGATGCCCCCGGTACCTATCGCACCTGGGTGGAAGCTATTCACCCGGATGATCTGCTCACAGCGGAAGAAACGCTCGAACGGAGCCTCCGAGAACGGCAGCCGCTGTCCACCCAGTACCGGGTGGTTTGGCCCGATGGCAGCGTGCACTGGCTGGCGGTCATCGGGCGGGCTAGCTACGGCCCGTCGGGCAAGGCGCTCCGCATGAGAGGGATTCTGCTCGATATCACCGAGCGCAAGCGCACTGAGGAACGGCTGCAAGAAGTGTTGAGGCTGGAGGCGATCAGCCGTCTCGCGGGAGGAATCGCCCACGATCTCAACAACATGCTGGTGGCAATCCTCGGCTTTAGCGATCTGCTGGCCGAGAGTCTGGGCTCCAATGATCCCCGGCTCGAGGACGTGAAGCAGATCAGCCAGGCCGCCACCCGGTCGGCCGATCTCACCCGGCAACTCCTGGCATTCGCCCGGCGCGAGCTGATCCAGCCTCGCCGCCTCGATCTCAACAGCACCATCCGCTATGCCGGCGGCATGCTCCGCCCGGTTTTGGGCGAGAACGTCAGTCTCAACCTGCAGCTCTCAAGCACGGCCACACCGATTCACGCCGATCCCGGCCGGGTGGAGCAGATCCTTATGAACCTGGTGCTCAACTCTCGAGATGCGATGCCCCAGGGAGGCCGCGTCACGGTGCAGACCGACTTGGTCGTGATCACGCCCAACTCGCCCGAATGGCGGGCTCCGTCCGAAGCCCCACCTCCGGGACGGTATGTCCGCCTGACAGTGACCGACACCGGCCACGGTATGGATGAGATCACCCTCCAGCACATCTGGGAACCGTTCTTTACCACGAAGCCGGCGGGCAAAGGGACCGGCCTGGGGCTGTCGGTCGTTTATGGATCGGTGAAGCAGAGTGGAGGGTTTGTCCGGGTCGACTCGGAGGTAGGCAGCGGCACGGCAGTCCAGGTCTTCTGGCCGGAGTTCTCTCAGGAGGTCGAAACGGTCGCCGAAGCGTCCCCGCCCAGTGTAGCCCAGCGGGGAAAGGAACGGGTGCTCGTGGTGGAAGACGAGCCGGTGGTGCGGGCCCTGGTGGTGCGATCGTTGCGAGGTCTCGGCTACGCCTGTCTCGAGGCGAGCAGTGCGGAAGAAGCGCTTCGCTTGTTGGCACAGGAGGAAAATCGGGTCGAACTGGTCATCACCGACGTAGTGATGCCGGGCATCAGCGGTGGCGATCTCGGCTCCCGCATCGCCGAGCGGTACCCGGAGCTACGGGTACTCTACACGTCCGGATTCGCGGACGACGAGATGGTCCGTCGCGGCCTGCTCGAAGCCACCCGACCCTTTCTCCAGAAGCCGTTCACGCCACTCGACCTGGGGCGGAAGGTGCGGGAGGTACTCGATGCTCCAGCTGGGCTGTTGGAGGCCCGCTGATCATCGCTCAACTCCCGCACGAACCCGGGCGAATCTACCTGCCGGCAGGTGCACTGTCTCTCGCCGATGTGGTGGTGCCTGACGATGCCGGCGCTGGGGGCGGGGCAGTGGCCCTTGCGGTGGTCACCCCCTCCAGCTCATCCGCAATCCGATCCACCTCGTAGACCTTCCGCAGCGCCTCCGTGAGTCCCCGGGAGGCCACCGCGACGGCTCTCGCCTGTTCATCGGTATACAGGAAACGGTTCGGCAGTTGCTGGATGTTGCCGTCGAAGATGAGCCCCACGACTTCGGCGTTCTTGTTGATCACCGGGCTGCCCGAGTTCCCGCCGATAATGTCGTTGGTGGTCACGAAATCGAGGGGCTGACTCAGGTCCAGCCGGTCGCGATGGGATTTCCATCGCTCCGGCAGCTGGAACGGCGGCTTGTCGTCGAACTCAGCCGACCGGGCATACAATCCGTAGAAGCTGGTTCGGTACGGCGCGAGGCTTCCGTTCATGGGGAAGCTCTTCACCACTCCATCGCTGATGCGAAGGCTGAACGTCGCATCGGGCGGCAATGAGCGGCCATACGCAGCGAAGATGGCCTGCCCTACCTTCTGGGCGTTGGCCGAGATCGTATCGTTGATGCCCGAGGCGCGCTGCAGCAGACGGCGGCCCTGGGGCTCGAGCTTCCGGGCCAGCACGATCAGTGGGTCCTTCGACGCCGCAACCGCCGCCTCCCCTCCCTCGAGCAACGCGGCGCGATAGGAGGAATCGGCCAGCTTGGTGCCGTTCACCGCCACTTCGGCGGCGACCTCCGGACTCCGGCCGCCCAGGATGGTTTGTAGATAGGGGTCATTCCTGGGCAGCTCTTTCGACGCCGCGGTGAGCCAGGCCTGGAGCATTTCCTTATCGGCTTCGGGTGTCGTCGAGATGTCGCCCAACACCGCGTTGGTGATCTGCTGGATCCCCGGTCCCCGGTACTGCGGCAGCCGGAGCGAATCGGGAAGCTTGGCCTGCTGTGGCAGGCGGATCGCGGCGCCGGCCGCGTTCAGCAGCTGGGAGCCGCCGAAGTTGTACCAGCGGAGCTGCTTGCTCAGCGCCATCAGCCGGTGCTCACCAGCGGCGATCACGTCCCATGAGGCGCCGTATTTAGCCTTGAGTTTCGGATCGGCGTTGATCCGGCGCCGGAAGTCGCGCTCGAAGGCGCGCTTCTTGGCCATGATAGAGGAGTCCTGGAGACCGGCGAGGTAGCCGGTCACGGCTTTCTTGGAGTTTTCCAGGCTGAAGATATCGTTCTCCAGTTGCCGACGGGTCTGCTCGTCCCGCTGCGACAGCTCCCGCAGGATCGCGAGGTTTCGGTCGTAGTTGGCCAGCTGAGTGGGATATTGCACGTCGCGCAGATACTCCATCTGGGCCACGGTGAGCAACCGCCCGGTCGACCCCGGATTTCCGGTCACGAACACCAGGTCCCCCTCCTTGGCTCCTTCCCGGCTCCACTTGAGGTAGTCCTTGGGCTGATACGGCTGACCGTTCTCGTACACCCGCATGAGGCTCAGGTCCAGGTCATAGCGGGGATAGGTGAAGTTGTCGGGGTCGCCGCCGAAGAAACTGATCGCTTCCTCAGGTGCCATCACCAGCCGGAGATCGGTGAAGCGCTTGAAGCGATAGAGCGAGTAGGCTCCGCCCTGGTAATAGGTGATGACCTGGCAATGCAGGCTTGCCTCCGAGCTGCAGCTCTTCTCCATCTGATCGATCGCCGCCTGTCGCTGGGCTACTTGCGCAGCCGGTGCACGCGCGGTCACTGCCGATTGGATCTTGCTAGTCACGTCCTCGATCGACTGCAGCTGGTCCACGAACAGCCCAGGGCATTTCCGCTCGTCAGCCTGGGTCTTGGCCACGAAGCCTATGGCCTGGAAGTTTGAGTCCGGAGTCGAGACCGCCGTGATGCACTCCCGAGCGCAGTGATGATTGGTCATCACCAGCCCTCGATTGGACACGAACGACGACGAGCAGTTGGGAAGCCGGATCGAGGCCAGCCGTACGTGATCGAGCCACTCCTTGGCCGGGGCGAACCCGTAGCGCGCCTTCCAGTAGTCCAGCGGCGGCGCTTCGAAGGTCCACATGGTCCCGAACTCCTTGATGAAGTTGGCCGGGAGCTTCTCGGTGCCGAGCTCGGAGGGGGAGGTCACCTGGGCTTGGGCCCGGGCCCCTATATCTAGAAATGAAAGGCCCAGGGAAACGATCAGAGCCCAGAGTCGTACGCCGCGCATGATTGAGCCTCTAGTTGAGTCGTAAGTTCAGGGTCGAAATCCGGTCGCCCTGAGTGCCGGGGAATG
>DASSED010000112.1:0-6251 GCA_035695405.1 Gemmatimonadales bacterium | reverse complement strand
TCGCGATCATCGGGATGCAGCAGCTGGAGCACGGTCTGGCGCAGCATCTCCGCCGGGTCATAGCCAAACACCCGCGACGCCGATGGGCTCACGAATCGGACCGTACCATCGGCGCGGGTGACGATGATGACATCGGACGAGTGCTGAACCAGCGACCGAAAGCGAGCCTCATTCTGGCGGGCCGCATGCTCGGCCAGAAGTCGCACGTTCTCGCGAACGGTCAGCAGTTGGCGCAGCACCACCAGGATGGTGACCAGGAGCGCGCCAATGGCCAGACCGCTGACCGGATCGGCCCACGGCCGGAGCGCCACGACGAGCAGCAAGGCGTACGTCGTGCCGACGGCCAGATAGGGGAGCGGACTGATTTGCTGGAAACGAGTGAACGGCTGGGTGGTGGCAACCTGACGGGCAACCGGCCGCCGCCAGTACAACTCGGCGCTGTAGATCAGAATCGTGTAACAGATAAGGAAGACAGCATCGGCCCAGGTGGCCGTCCGGCCGCCCACCTCGAGCTGCACCAGATTGAACGTCAGGTCGGCGACCACCCCCACCGATACCCCGGTGACCAGGAGCCCGAATGCCAGACGATTGCCGTCGATAGGCCGGCGGAGCAGAACGGTGGTGACGCCCAGCAGCACCAACATGCTCGCCAGCGGGTAGGCATACGCCAGAGAGGTGACGACCTGGCTGCTTTGCTGGGACGCCGCCGACGGGCGAACCGAGAAGTACCAGATGACCACCGCGCCACCGACCAGCACCATCGCGGCGTCCAGCAGAAACTTCCATCGCTCCAATCGGGTCCGGCGTCGCGCTAGGGGAAAGCAGAGGAGCGCCGTGAGGGTGAGCAGCGAATCGGTGAGATAGAAGGGGTCGGCCCAGGACACCGACGGGTTCGAGTGGAGACCCATCACATACCAGGTCGAGATGGCGTTACCGGTGAACACCATCAGGCCGCCGAGCGACAGTAGCCGGAGGGCGCGGCGCACACCCGGGTCCAGGATGTCCTGCCGGGAGGCGAGGCCGAAGAGCGTCAGCACGCTCAAGTTGAGCGGCATGAACGCCACATTGCCGATGAGGTCGCGCACCGCCTCGGAGCCCCAATGGCTCTGCTCCCATACCAGATAGAGCACAGCGTAGAGGGCGATGCCGAGCGCGATGGTGCCGACCGGGGGCCGGGTAACCTTCGGTGGTGGATTCACTCGACTCTAATTGTCGGATCGGGGGAGGCAGTAAATAAATGAACTTGGGCTGCCCGCGCCAGCCGGGGGTCCGGCCACACGCCGGAGCAGGAAATCGGGATGTTCAGTCATTGGTAGAAAGGCCTGACGGACGCAGGTTGGGTAGCGATCACTCGCTACTCATAACCTGGAGGTAATCGATGAGCCGACGTTCCGACGCCCTCGCTGAGCGGCTGGAGCAAGGCGCACTAGCGCTCGCCAGCTACGCCAGCCGCCTGACTGACGACGAGTGGCAGATTCGGGTACCAAAGGACGGCCGCAAGATCGGCGTGGTGGTGCATCACGTCGCCACGATGTATCCACTCGAAATTCAACTGGCGCAGGCGCTGGCGCAGGGGAAGCCAGTGACCGGGGTGACCTGGGACGTGGTGAACGAGCTGAATGCCCGGCACGCGAGCGAGCATGACGGGGTAACCAAGGAGGAGGCGCTGGATCTGCTCCGGCGCAACAGCACGGCCGCGGCCGCGGCCATCAGGGCCTTAAGTGACGAGGAGCTCGATCGGGCAGCGCCGGTGTCGCTCAACGCGGATGCTCCGCTCACCTGCCAGTTCATGCTGGAGGACCACGCGGTCCGCCATAGCTATCATCATCTGGCGGTCATTCGCCGGGCCTTTGGAGCGATCGAGCGCGCGGCCTAAGGCATCAAATTGTTTCGGTGGTCAGCAACCGGAGCTGGGTCCCCCAGGGATCGCGGGTAATCAGCTCCGGCCTCTGCGCTCCTTTGTCCTCCCATTCAGTTATGTAGCCGCCCCGCTCCAGGCTCGCTCCGACCTCGCGCAACTGTGCCGCCTGGGGCAGCTCCATGGTCCACTCGAGAAGACGAGCATCCTCAGGACCAGGAGCTACGGCGCCACTCCCAGCCCAGGTGTTGGTGCCGAGGTGGTGATGGTAGCCGGCCGCCGCGAGAAAAAGAGCGCCCGGATAGTGCCAGACCATGCGATCGAAACCGATCGCCTCGGAGTAGAAATCCGAGGCCTGTGCCAGGTCACCCACGTGGAGATGCACATGGCCGATGGTGGTACCGGCCGGCATGGCGGTCCAGCGAGCCGTACCCGCGGCCTGGAGCAGCCCCGCGATATCCAGCGGATCGGTGGCCATCATCAGCTCGCGGCCAACCCGCCGCCAGGTGCTGCGGGGCCGGTCGGCATAGACCTCGATGCCCAGATTATCCGGGTCCTGGAGATAGAGCGATTCACTCACCAGATGATCGGCCGAGCCGGCTCGAGCGCCGATCTCGCCCAAGTGACGGACCAACCGGCCCAGGGACGGGCGATCCGGTAACAGGATGGCAAAGTGATAAAGTCCCAACGCTCCCCGCTTGGGTGCGGGGCGGACAGCTCGGCGTTCCTGCAGCTCGACCAGCGGCATGCCGTCCTCGCCTGTGCCCAGCATCGCCCGCGAGGTCTCTCGCTCCAGCGGGATCAGGCCCAGGACATCCTGATAGAAGGACAGCGATCGGGTAAGATCGGCGACCTGGAGGCGGACCGTCCCGAGTCGGACGCCGGCAGGTAACCGAGAGCCGCGGGGGGCCTCGCCGTAACTGCCGGGCGAGGCCGCTTCAGCGGTCGCGCCCCCGAATAGGTCCCGGGTACTCGCTCCCATCCATCCTCCTAGTGGCCCGAGGAATCGCCTCGGCGGGCCGCCTCAAAGAGGAACCAGGTGCGCCGTTCGGTCTCATCGATCCACACCTCGATCAAGCTCGCGGTGGCCAGATCGCGGTGCTCCTCGCAGACGTTGTGCGCCTCCCTGAGCCTCGCCGCCAGCGTCTTGTTGTCCTCCCGAAGCTCGGCCAGCATGTCCGACGGCTCGACAAACTCGGCGTCGTTGTCGTCCACTCGCTGGAGGCGAGCGATGTGGCCGATGGAGCGGAGGGTGAGACCACCAATCTTGCGAACCCGCTCGGCGATGGGATCGGTCATGGCAAAGAGCTGCTCCGCCTGCTCGTCCAGCAGCAGGTGATAATCCCGAAAATGAGGTCCGCTCAGGTGCCAGTGAAAGTTCTTGGTCTTCAGGTACAGCGCGAACACATCCGCCAGCATGGCGTTCATCGCACCGGACACTTCCTTCGTGGCTGCGGGGGTCAGGTCGCTCGGCGTAAACAACGGAGCTTCTCGGCGGTGAGCGGCAACCTGCCGCTTGGCGGTGTCAACTGCACTCATGGTTCATACCTCGTCATCCAGGGGGGCTCATGACCAAACCGGTCCAGACTTATTATTCCGCCGTTCAATTACGGATGGAGCGCTAACCCGGCGCAAGGGCGGCCAGGCTGCCTAAAGCAGGCAGCCGGCGCGCGCCGGTGCCACCAAGAAATCCCCGGAGACCCGGTGACTCCTCTTGCGTTCGTGCTCTGGGCGCTTCTTGCCTCCTTTCTTGCGGGTCTGATCGGCTCGCTGCTCGGGCTCGGCGGCGGCATCATCATCATCCCGGCACTCACGCTTTGGCTCCACATCGATATCCGCTACGCCATCGGCGCCTCGATCGTCTCGGTGATCGCGACCTCGAGCGGCGCCGCGGCAACTTACGTCCGGGAGCGCCTCGCCAATCTCCGTGTGGCCATGGTCCTGGAGCTGGCGACAACCACGGGAGCCCTGAGCGGAGCGTTCCTCGCCGGACGAATCGCCACGCGCTGGCTCTATTTCATCTTCGGCGCCGTGATGGCGTATTCGTCAATCATGATGTTCCGGAAGATGGGAGGAGGATCCTCCCGTTCCAGGCGCCCGGCACCCTGGGCCGACCGGCTTCGGCTCCACAGCAGCTACTATGACGAGGCCCTGGGCAAGGAAATCGCTTATCGGGTGGTCAGCACTCGCATTGGACTCGGCCTGATGTATGTGGCGGGCATCGTGAGCGGGTTGCTGGGGATCGGATCCGGTGTGCTCAAGGTGCCGGCGATGGATCTTGCCATGGGATTGCCGGTGAAGGTCTCGACCGCTACCAGCAATTTCATGATCGGGGTGACCGCGGCCGCGAGCGCCGGGATCTACTTCAGCCGGGGCGATATCGATCCCTTCGTCGCGGCCCCGGTTGCGGTCGGAGTGCTGCTCGGCGCCGCGATCGGCTCGCGCTGGCTGAGCCGGCTTCGGGGATCTACCGTGCGCGGGATCTTCGTGGTGGTGCTTCTGTGGGTGGCAGCCCAAATGCTGCTGCGGGGAATCCGGGGATGAGCTCTGAGGAGCGGGCGGCGGCACTGGATATGGAGTCAGACGACAGGCTCGGCCGTCGAGTGGAGCTGATCATCAGCCGAGTGCTGCGAACGGGTGTGATGGCGAGTCTGGTTCTGATCGTCGTGGGCACGCTCCTCACGTTTCTGCACCATCCGGGGTACGCCTCGTCGCCCAGCGACCTGGCGAGGCTTACGCAGCCGGGAGCGGCGGTGCCGCACACCCTACGCGGCGTTGCCACCGGGGTGCTCGCGCTCCGGGGGCAATCGATTGTGGCGGCGGGATTACTGCTCCTGATGCTGACCCCGGTGATACGGGTCGCGGTATCGATTGTGGCCTTCATGGTCCAGCGCGACCGCGTATACGTGGCGATCACCTCGGTGGTGCTGCTTCTGCTGCTCCTCTCCTTTGCCCTGGGCAGATCGGCCGTCTGAGCCGAGATCTCGAGCTATTCGATCGCCAAGTTCGCGAAGATGAGCACCTTCCGCTCCAGATCGAAGGTCGCACTCTTACTCCGCGCCAGGAGCTTCACCAACACATCGGCGTCTTCCGCGCTGGGTCGCAGCACGTATTCGTCGGCGCCGTGGTCCAACACCAGTTGGAGCGTAAACGCTCCAGGTTCACCGCGGTCCTGTTCGGTCCAGGACGCCTGCACATGGGTAACCTGCCGCACTTGAATCTGGCGTTCGGCTGGGGTCGACTGGCGTGGGGGCATACATCACTCCATAAGAAGTAAGACTCACTTAGGCGAATTGACTCAGGCCGGCGTCTTCTCCCGCTCGGCTTCGATTGCTGCCCGCTCCCGCGCGATCCACCGGCCAAATCGCAGCAGCAGGTCGGCCAGCACCTTCCGGGTAGTCTGGTCCTTGAGGTGAAGGGCCGCGTCGAACCGCTCGTGGGCCTTTGCGACCAGCAGCTCCGGCGGGGGAAGGACCCGGGCATGGACGTGGCCCAGGAGCTGGCGCAGGTGGTGCTGGGCGCGGGCAGTCCCGATCTGACTTGGTGACGCTCCCATGATCGCCACCGGCTTGCCTGAAAGGGGCGCTCGACCGGGAAGCCGGGAGCCCCAGTCGATGGCGGTCGTGAGCACACCCGGGATCCCATCGTTGTACTCGGGCGTGGCGATAAGGACGCCGTCGGCATCGAAGAGTGATGTCTTGAAGCGCTCGACCGCAGGTGGATCCCCCTGGGCCTCGACGTCGGCGTTGTAGAACGGCAGCTCTCCGATCTCGTTAGTCTCGATCGTCATGCCCTCGGGCGCCAGCTCCTGGGCCGCCCGGATGAGGGCCCGATTGAAGGACCCGCGCCGGAGGCTTCCGGCAAAGGCGACGATCCGTTCAGCCACGCCGTGCGACCAGCCTTACACGATAGAGGACCAGTGTCTCGGCGCAGCTGGTGCACGCCTCCACGTGCTCAGCCACGGCCAGCGTCTCAACCCGCTGCAGCTTGTCGATCAGGTAGTACTCGAACGACCGAGAGGTTCGTTCACAGGTCCAACCTGGAGGGTACTCCATCGGCACAGCTCCTTTCCTCCACAGTCGCGCCTGAGAGACCGTTCGTCAACCGGCAGGACGGGGGCGCAGCATGAGACCTGATTCTGATCGCGGCGAAAAATTGCGGTATCTGTGTCCAGCGGGGTAGATCGGAAAGACGGGAGGTGGGAAAGCGCCTAGAGCTCCTGTTGCTGCTCGCTACCCGCGGTTGATTCCGGGCCCGGCTTCACCCGATCGGTCTTTCGGGTCCGTGTCCCCCGAGGGCGGACGCCGGTGAGGCCGCCGCGGAACTCGAAGTGGGTAGGATCGAAGGTGCGGGTGTACCGCCCTTCCCGGCGGCGAGCGTGGGCTCGTTGCAC
>DASSED010000111.1:0-3164 GCA_035695405.1 Gemmatimonadales bacterium | reverse complement strand
CCTCACCCTCACGGATCAGGCCGAGCAGGATGTGCTCGGTGCCGATGTAGTTGTGGCCGAGTTGGAGCGCCTCACGCAGGGACAGCTCCAGGACCTTCTTGGCCCGCGGGGTGAACGGAATGTGGCCGGATGGCGCCTGCTGGCCTTGGCCAATGATCTCCTCGACCTGCTGCCGCACCGCCTCGAGGCTGATGCCGAGGCTCTCCAACGCCTTCGCGGCGACACCCTCACCCTCATGGATCAGCCCGAGGAGGATGTGCTCGGTGCCGATGTAGTTGTGGTTGAGCATCCTGGCCTCTTCCTGTGCCAGGACGACGACTCGCCGCGCGCGGTCGGTAAACCTCTCGAACATCTCTTTCGCTCCTCGGAGCGGTCGGGGCAGGGGGAGGGCTCTCCGCCCCCCGTCATCTCGCATGCTAGCCCTGGGGACGGGCACATAGTCGGGGTCACACCGGTCCTGGGTGCCTTACGGCTACCCGTTGGGCCGATGTAGAGACCAACCTGGTGCCTGTACCTGGTGTTCCCCGTGTGCGGCGGGACCACTACGCCAGGAGCGAACAGACTGGCGGCGGGAAGCCGGCTCAGGATCCGTCGAGGCCCACATGGGCCGCAGTAACACGGGCGACACTGGTCGGCCCCAGGGCCGACGGCGTGCTAAGGGCCGGGTGGCAAGGCTCTCCGGCGCCACTGAGGCGCTCGCATGACTCGAAGCCTGTCGGAGTCAGCCCGGGATCGACCTGCACCTTCGTTTGGTGAATCGCCGCCGGCTCGCACATGCGATGAGCCAGGGGCGAAGTTGGGTCCAGAATCGAGGTTGCGGCGAGGCCCGATCCGATTCGTACTGGACGTGCTCAGCCCCGTTGTGCGGACCTAGTGGTCCTTGTTGTATTCCTCCACGATGTTGGCCGGCACCCTGCCTCGATCACTGACCTTGTAGCCCTTGCTCTTGGCCCAGTCACGGATCGCGGCCGTCCCATTGCCCCCAGCGCGACCCCGGCGCGCGCCGCCACTTGCCCGGCGGCCGCCAAGCCGGCGAGCGGCGCCGACGTACTGACCAAGCACATCGCGAAGCCTGGCAGCGTTTTTCTTTGAGAGGTCGATTTCGTAGTCGACCCGGTCCAGGCTGAAGCGGACAGTCTCTTCTGCCTCTGAGCCGTCCAAATCGTCGACCAGCGTGACCTGAACCTTCTGTGCCATGAGCTATTCCCCGACTTCTGGCGTGAAGCAAACCGGATTGGTGTCGTTAGGAAAGCGGATTTCCGGCGATAGCGCAAGCCACGCCAAGGGTGAGATTGCCGAACGCGACGGCGCCATTACCGTACGCGCCCTTTGCATCCGCTGCTCACTTGCTACCCCCCTGGTTCCTGATGATGGCCACGATGATGGCCACGAACGCAACGGCCACAACGACCGATGGCACAAGGGCGGCAACTGCATCGCCCATCAACCATCACTCTCCATTCCCGCCGGCCCGATCACCACGCAGTTACGGGCCAAAAAACCTGGCACAAGTCGGCTACTCCGGCTTGACCAGCGGAAAAAGAATCGTCTCGCGCAATCCACCGGCGCCGGTCAAGCTCATCAGTAGCCGGTCGACACCCATTCCCATGCCGCCCGCAGGCGGCATGCCGTACTCGAGCGCCTGGATGAAATCCTCGTCCAGTCGCATCGCTTCACTGTCCCCGCGCGCGGCGGCCAGCGCTTGGGCAATGAAACGTTCGCGCTGCATGACAGGGTCGGTGAGCTCAGAGTATCCGGTGCCGTGCTCCACCCCGAAGAGGTAGAGATCCCACTTCTCCGTTACGCCCGGTGTGCTGCGATGCGCCCGGGTCAGTGGGCTTGTTTCCTCCGGAAAGTCCCGCACGAAGGTCGGCGCCGTCAGGGTGGGAACCACGGTCTCCTCGAAGATTTTCTCGACCAGTCTGCCCGGACCCCACAACGGATCGACGTCCATCTCAAGACGAGCAGCGTGATCGCGGAGCACCTCGTACGGCGTCGCCGGCGTGACTTCCTCACCGAGAGCATCGCTCACCGCGCCATAGAGGGTGATTTCTGCCCAGTCACCACCCAGGTCGTGCTCGGTGCCGTCGAGGTGGCGCACCACCTGAGAACCGAAGACATGCTCGGCCGCCTCTTGGATGAGCTCTCGGGTGAGCCTTGCGACCGTGTTGTAGTCGCCGTAGGTCTCGTACAGTTCGAGCATTGTGAACTCGGGATTGTGGGTCGCGTCCACGCCCTCGTTGCGGAAGTTCCGGTTGAGCTCGAAGATCTTCTCGCTCCCGCCGACAAGCAGCCGTTTGAGATAGAGCTCGGGGGCGATTCTGAGGTAGAGATCTAGTTCATAGGCATTGATGTGGGTCACGAACGGTCGCGCCGCGGCACCACCGGGCACGACCTGGAGCATCGGCGTTTCTACCTCCGTGAAGCCCCTGCGGTGGAGTGAATCCCGCAGTGATCGGACCACCTCGCTGCGTGCCTTCAGCATGAATCGCGCCTCGGGATTCACGATGAGGTCCAGATACCGGCGGCGGACCCGAGTTTCCTGATCGGTCAGCCCTCGGTGTTTATCGGGAAGTGGCCGCAAACATTTCGCGGTGATCGCCCATCGGTGGGCAAGGATCGACAGCTCTCCCCGCTTCGAGGTGATCACCTCTCCCTCCACTCCGACATGGTCACCGAGATCTACGTCGGCCTTCCATTGGGCAAGGGATTCCGCACCGAGTCGGTCAAGGCTCAGCATGATCTGGATTTCTCCGCTACCGTCCCGAATCGTCGCGAAACACAACTTTCCGCCGATACGGTTCAGCATTATCCGGCCGACCACGCCGACGTTCTCCCCCGTGCGAGCGTCGGGAGGCAATTCCGCGTGCTTCTCCCGGATCTCGGCAATCGTGGCTGTCCGCGGAAAGCCAAGCGGATACGGATCGGCGCCGCGCTTCCTGAGCCGGTCGAACTTCTCCCGCCTCACTTTCATCTGCTCGGGGAGATCGTCAGCGGCCTCGTCGTCCGACGTCAGTTGATCGTTCACAACCTCAGGCTATCGGGAGCGGCAATCGACTTTTCTTATCGAGTGCACCGTCTTACTGGGCTGTCGGGAAGTGCAGGGCGATGGCGCGGGCTCCGGTTGGGACCGGCCACCGTGCGGTGACCGTCTTCGTCCTGGT
>DASSED010000110.1:0-3434 GCA_035695405.1 Gemmatimonadales bacterium | reverse complement strand
GCTCTGAAACGGGTCTCCTGCTGCGGTGGGCTCGTAGGCGGCCCGCGCCAGGAGATACGGGGCGAGCTCCAGCCGGCGCTGCGCCTGCAGCGGACCCAGGCCGACCAGGTGGGCGTAGCGGCTCACCCCGCTGACCTCAGTCTTGGGGACGAACGAGAACCAATCCTCCTCGCCTTTCCGCAGGATCTTGCGGTAGAGTTGGATCCCCCAGACGCCGTCGGGGGTGGAGTTGTAGCGCAGCTGGGAAAGCGGAATCCGGAGCTCCGCCGTCCAGCCGAGCGAGTCTATCTGGGTGCCGCTCTCCCACACCGGATCCCAGGAGTCGTCCTCGCTGCTGCTCTGGGCCGAGGACCCGAGGATACCGTCGAGGATGGCGCCGCCGGGCGTTATCCGGAACCGGACGCCGCTCAGGTGGTCGTGAAAGGTGTCGAGATAGACGTCGAACTCATCGGCCGCGACCTCCTCGTCCCGTCGAGCCAGCGCGGCCTTGACCCGTGCCGCCTCGGAGTCGTAGAGCCGGGCCCCCACGTAGATCGCGTCCTGCCCCACCAGCACTCGCACTTCGGTCCGCTCCGAGGCCGGCTGCCCTTCGACCGGATCGGTTTGGGTGAAGTGGGTGGCGGGCGGAGCCGTGGCCCAGTCCGGCTCGTTCAGCCGGCCATCTACGGCGATGGATCCTTTGAGGGGCGCGGCTCGAACCGCCGGGGCTCGGGCGTGGGCCGTCGTCGCAACCGATTCGGCAACGTTGGCTTGGGGATTCTGTAATGAGGCGGCGAGAACCAGGACGAGCGGGGTATGAATTCCAAGAGGCATGGGATTCCAAGGCTGGGTGATTGAAACAGGTCCTTGCCTTGGACCGGATCAGGCGGGATAAGGTTGGCAATTACGTTCCCGTTGGAAACTCTCGATGACGGTAACAATCGCAGTAGCCTGCCCCTGAGACCTTGTCGCTGCGCGAGGCACCGGCATAGTGTAGGAGGCGGACAGGCGGACAGGCGGACAGGCGGACAGGCGGACAGGCGGACAGGCGGGCATAGCTCATATCTCATAGCCCACAAACCAATCACCCCCGGATTGGAGAGACCGACAATGGAACACACGATCGTGCATTTCGAGCTGCCGGCCGATGACCCGGAGCGGGCGGCCAAGTTCTACCGCGAGCTGTTCGGCTGGGATATCCAGAAGTGGGAGGGCTCGGCCGACAGCCGGGAAGGATTCGAATACTGGATGGTGAAGACCGTTCCCACCGGCGAGAATGGAACGCCCCAGGGTCCTGGCGTAAATGGTGGTCTCATGCGCCGAATGTATCCCGGACAGCCGCCGGTCAATTACATCAACGTCGAAGACGTCGACGACTTCACTCGCCGGGCCCAGCGGCTTGGCGCCAAACTGATGATGGAGAAGCAGCCGGTCCCCGGCATGGGCTGGTTCACCCAGCTCACCGATCCCGAGGGGAACGTCTTTGCCATCTGGCAGAGCGATCCTCAGGCGCGGGCGATCGAAAAACAGGAGGTCGGGCATGCTGGCCGCTAAGAACGCCATGGCCACCGTGGCGGTCCGGGACCTGGCCCGGGCCAAGCGCTTCTATGAGGGAACCCTCGGACTCGAGCTGGTCGATTCCCAGGGGGAGGAAGCTCTGGCCTTTCGCTCAGGGGGTTCCACGGTGCTGGTATACCGCTCTCAGTTTGCCGGGAGCAACAAGGCTACGGCGGCCACCTGGACCTTAGACAACGACATCGAGCAGGTGGTACAGACGCTCAAGGCCCGGGGTGTCACCTTCGAGCACTATGACATGCCGGGGCTCACCCTCAAGGGCGACGTGCACGTGGGCGGCGACATGAAAGCCGCCTGGCTCAAGGACCCCGATGGGAACATCCTGGCTCTGGTGAGCGGCTGACCGGCCGCGATGTGTCGATCTGAAGCCAGGCGATTCGACGTGAAGGTAGAGGCGGGGACAGCGCCGGCGACACTCGCCGGCAACCCCCCTCCAACCTCAGGAGATGACGATGCGATTCATGGTTATCGTGAAGGGCAATCCGGACACCGAAGCCGGTGTGCTCCCCAAAAAAGAAGAGCTGGAGGAGATGGGGAAGTTCAACGAGGAGCTGGCCAAGGCCGGCGTCATGCTGGCGGGCGAAGGGCTGCAGCCCAGCTCGAAAGGCGCCCGCGTCAGGTTCTCCGGAAAGAAACGCACGGTGATCGACGGCCCCTTCACCGAGAGCAAGGAGCTGGTGGCGGGCTTCTGGCTCTGGCAGGTGAGGTCCAAGGAGGAAGCGATCGAGTGGCTCAAGCGGGCCCCGTTCCAGGAGGGTGAGGTCGAGATCCGGCAGGTCTTCGAGTCCGAAGATTTCGGGGAGGAGTTCACTCCCGAGCTTCGGGAGCGGGAGGAGCGGTTGCGGCAGAAGCTCGCCGCCAAGAAATGACCCCAGGCGTCGCCGAGACTCATCGCGCGATCGAGGCGGTCTGGAGAATCGAGGCCCCCAAGCTGATCGCGGGCCTCGCGCGGCTGGTGCGGGACGTCGGTCTGGCCGAGGATCTGGCGCAGGACGCGTTTGTCGCAGCCTTGGAGCGGTGGCCCGAGTCGGGTGTCCCGGACAAGCCGGGCGCCTGGCTCATGGCCACGGCCAAGCACCGGGCCATCGATCATCTGCGCCGAGGACCGCTGCTCGATCGGAAGCACCAGCAGCTGGGCCATGAGCTGGAGGCTCGGCGGGAGGCGCTGGTGCCGGCGCTCGACGCCGCCCTCGATGACCAGGTGGGCGACGATCTCCTGCGGCTCATTTTCACCGCCTGTCACCCGGTGCTCAGCACCGAGGCGCGGGCGGCGCTCACCCTGCGGCTGCTGGGCGGACTCACTACCGAGGAGATCGCGCGCGCGTTTCTGGTGCCGGTGCCCACCATCGCCCAACGTATCGTCCGGGCGAAGCGGACCCTGGCGGAAGCGCGAGTTCCGTTCGAGGTGCCGCGCGGGGCCGAGCTGGCGGCCCGGCTCTCCTCGGTTCTCGGCGTGGTTTACCTGATCTTCAACGAGGGCTATTCGGCGACGGCCGGCGACGATTGGGTGCGGCCGGCCCTCTGTGAGGACGCGCTTCGGATGGGTCGGATCCTGGCCGGCCTGATGCCCCAGGAGCCGGAGGTCCACGGGCTGGTGGCTCTGATGGAGATCCAGGCGTCCCGTTTGAGAGCGCGGGTGGGACCGGGGGGAGAGCCCATCCTCCTGCTGCATCAAAACCGCTCCCGCTGGGATCACGTTCTCATCAATCGGGGGCTCGCCGCACTGGCGAAGGTCGAGGCGCTGGGCGGGACGCTCGGCCCGTACGCCATTCAAGCTGCGATCGCCGCGTGTCACGCGCGGGCCCGCACCGCGGACGAAACCGACTGGACCCGGATCACCGCCCTGTACGACGCGCTGGCCCAGCTCACGCCGTCACCGG
>DASSED010000109.1:0-3129 GCA_035695405.1 Gemmatimonadales bacterium | reverse complement strand
ATGTCCTGCTCTGCCGGTTTTTTAGTTTTTCCACATTTTGCTGGAGGCAGCCATGTACGCCATTCTCAGGCGCTACACTCCGAAGACCGGAACCAATCGCAAGGCGATCGACGAGTTCAAGCAGAGAATCGAGGAGAAGTTCGTCCCGGTGGCCCAGGAGATCCGCGGCTTTCACACCTACGCGGTCTTGAACGCCACCAACAAGGAGCTCGTCTCCATCAGCATCTTCGAGGATCGGGAAGGCGCGACCCTCTCCACCCGCAAAGCCGCCGAGTTCGTCCAGAAGGATCCCCTGAAGGATCAGCTGAGCAAGCCGGAGGTTATAGAGGGAGAGCTGCTGCTGCTGAAGGAGTCGGGCGTCGGAGTCCGGTAAACAGTGCTGGCTAGGAGGTAGGGGCTAAGCCGCTGCCTCCGCTACTACGGGACTCGCGGCCGCGTTCCTGAGCAGGATCGCGGTCGCGATCGCGCCTGCAAGAGCCAACGCTGCGCAGACGAGCGCGGTCAGCTCGAAAGCCTGGGTGAATGCTTCGCGTGCGGCTCCGAGCAGCTCGCCGCCTTGTTGTCCCGAGAGCCGCCGGGCCGTCTCGAGCGCGCCACCCATCGTGTTGCGTGCCGCCTCGAAGGCTTCCCCGGGGATGCCCTGAGGTGCGAGCTGGGCTATGACGCTGCGATAGACGGCGGTCCCCAGGCTACCGAGGACCGCGATGCCGAGCGCACCGCCCAGCTCGGACCCGGTCTCCGAGATAGCCGACGCCGCCCCCGCGCGCTCGACCGGAGCGCATCCCACGATCAGATCGGTGGCCAGGATTACGACCGGGGTGATTCCGATGCAGTACACCACCGAGCCGATCACCAGGCCCACCAAACCGGTCCGGTCCACCAGCGTGAGCAGGCCAAAGCCGATCGCCGCGACGGCCAGCCCGCCCGCCATGGTATAGGCCGGCCGGACTCTCCGGGCGATCGCCGGTACCACCGCCGAGCCCGCGACGAACGCGGCCATCGAGGGCACTGTCGCCAGGCCTGCTTTGAGCGGCGACAGCCCCAGCACCAGCTGGAGATACTGGGCGATGAGGACGTAGATCCCGAAGGAGACGAATGTTCCGAGAGTGTACGTCGCCAGCGACACGGTGAACGCGGGTGACCTGAAGAGCCGGAGATCGATCAGCGGATCGGCCAGGGCGCGCTGCCGTCGCACGAAAACCATACCGAGTGCGATGCCCGCCGCGATGGTGAGGAGCGGCGCCCATTCCAGGCCGTTCACCGCAATCTGCTTGAGTCCGTATGTCGAGAGCAACACCGCCACCAACGAGAGCCCGGCACTCAACAGGTCGAGTCGCCCGGCGTTGGCATCCCGGTACTCCGGTAGCAGCCTGGGTCCAACCGCCAGCAGCAGGAGCATCACCGGCACCCCCATCAGGAACACCGCCCCACCAGAAGTATTCCAGCAGAACGCCGCCCAGTACCGGGCCGACCCCACCGCCCACCGAGTAGCTGGTGACCCACACGCCGATCGCGATCCGGCGCTGGGTCGGGTCGAGGAACATGCTGCGAATGAGGGACAAGGTGGATGGGGCGAGCGTCGCGCCGGCCAGCCCGAGCAGCGCCCGAGCCCCGATCAGCATTCCCGGACTGGAGGAGAACGCGGCCAGAACCGAGGCGGCGCCAAAGGTCGCGGCGCCGATCAGGAGCAGCCGGCGGCGGCCTATCCTGTCACCCAGAGTGCCCATGGTGATGAGCGACCCGGCCACCAGGAACCCATAGATGTCGATGATCCACAGGAGCTGAGGGGCCGTGGGCTGGAGGTCGGCGCTGAGATGCGGCACAGCCAGGTTCAGCACCGTCAGGTCCATGGCATAGAGCAGACAGGGAAGCGCGATGACTGCGAGACCGATCCATTCCCTGCGCGTCGCTCTCTGCGACATTCTCTCCTCCGTCGGAGGTTCTGCCACTAAATGTCTCCTGGAGGCCCACGAGTTCCAGCCGCCGCACGAAGGGTTCCGCCTGGGAACGTTGGCGGCATGCTGGCGCCGCTCTCACGCGGTGCCCAGATTCCGGTCCAACTGATCCTCTAAAGCGACCTCCCATGAATTCCAAATCCGCTTCCCTGATGCTCGGCGCGCTGTGCTGGGGAGCTCCGCTCCTGGGTCAACAGACCGAGAAGCCTCCGTTGCACGCCCGGCACTGGCTGGCCGTCACCGGCAAACCGCTCGGAGCAACTGCCGGAGCCCTGATCTTTGCCCAGGGTGGCAATGCGGTGGATGCCGCCTGCGCCATGCTGGGAGCGGTCACCACCATGTGGGACGTGCTCTCCTGGGGCGGAGAGACTCAGGCCCTCATTTATAACCCCAAACTGAAAAAGGTCATCGGCATCGATGCGCTGGGCGTAGCACCGTCCGGAGCCACTGCCGAGTTCTATCACTCGAAGGGCTTTCGCTACCCGCCGGAGTACGGCCCTCTGGCCGCAGTGACTCCGGGCACGCCCGGCGGCTTGATGACGATGCTGGCCGAGTACGGTACCCTCTCCTTGGCCCAGGTACTTGCGCCGGCGCTCCAGATGGCCGACGGCTATCCCATCGAAGCCGAGACGGCCAACTCCATCGAGCGGCAGAAGGACCAGATCAAGCACTGGAAGTATTCGCCTGCTGTGTTCCTGCCGCATCGAGGCCAGGAGCGCGAAGCACCTGTGGCGGGCGAGATCTTTGTCCAGCGCGATCTCGCGGCGACACTCCGGAAACTGGTCGCGGCCGAAAAGCAGGCGCTGAAGGCAGGGAAGACCCGGAAGCAGGCGATCTACGCCGCGTACGATCGCTTCTATAAAGGAGACATCGCGAGCGAGCTGGTCCGGGGGGTACAGGAGGACGGCGGCCTCATCACTCGGGCCGACCTGGCCAGATGGAAGGTCCGGATCGAGGAGCCCCTGAGCACGGTCTACAAGGGAATCACTGTGTACAAGCTCCCGATCTGGCAGCAGGGGCCGGTGATGCTCCAGGCGCTCAACATTCTGGAGAACGCCAACGTCAAGGAGATGGGGTACAACTCGCCCCGCTACATCCACACCCTGTACCAGGCGATGAACCTGGCCTACGCCGACCGGGACTTCTACTACGGCGATCCCTACTTTCCGCCAGC
>DASSED010000108.1:0-55485 GCA_035695405.1 Gemmatimonadales bacterium | reverse complement strand
CCAGCGGGGGCACGGCGTTGAGGTCCACCGCGATCTTGAGGTCCTTAGCCTTGGTCCAGGCGCTCTGGGCCACCATCTGCACCCCCGCGGGCCCGGAGTTGAGCAGCACCTCAACCCCGTTCAGCAGCTCGGGTAGCTTCGATGCATCGTTGAGGGTGACAGCCTCGACTGGAACGTTGAAACGCGCACTGATGAACTGTCGTGCTTTCTCCCCCTGCTCCGGTTTTCGTGAGGTGATGGTGACCATGGCACCGTCCTTGGCCAGCAGGCCCGCCGCGCGCTGACCCACCGGTCCCGTGCCGGCGAGGATCAGGACCTTCCGTCCCTTCATGTTCTGGAGAGCTTCCTCGATCTTGACCACGGCTGCAACCGCGGTGGTGTTTGACCCATTGGAGTCGAGCATGATCGAGACACAGAAAGGCCCAAACAGGGCATCCTGGGCCATGGCCAGAAGCTGCTCTCCGGCGGACATGTTGTTCCCGCCGATCCATACCGCTGTATTCTTCAGATCCTTGGGCCCCCGAGTGAAGATGCAGCCATGGATCAAATCCCGAACGTCGCCTTCCGTGACTCCTCCATAACTCATAACGACGTCCGCACCGGCATCGTACGCCACCACTTGATCGAATACACTCGGCAACCTCGAGCTGTCGAGCTGAAGCAAAAGCTTACGCATGGCAGCGGCCATCTCCTGGGAAACCTCTAGGTAAAAGACGAGGGGCGTCCCTGGATGCGGGCCGCCCCTCGTGTACTCGCGAAAATCGGGACTGTACGATCAGCCTTCTGCGCCGCTAGCAAACGGATGACGGGCGGCCTTGTACTTCTGCAGCACCTCGTCCACCGACGGCTTGCCCTGAAGCGCCCGGGCGATCGACTCCTTGGTGGCTTGATAGTTGAAATCGTAGATCTTCTTGTCGTTCTCCGCCTGCCAGTGGATGAACACACCGACGAGGATACAGAGATCATTGGCCTTGCTCCGGTCGATCACTCCGCTGGCCACGCTGTCCATGACGGCGCGCGCCACTGCGGCCTGGGCCGGCCCGAACATCTGTACCGCCTGCTTGGCGCCCTTGATCGTCACTTTATTGAAGAGCACAGTATCAGGCTTGGCCGGAAGGTTGGGTGTGACAACAGCAAGCAGGGTGGAGAATCCATCGGAATTGTGGGACAGCGCTTGCGTGAAGGCGAGCCCCGCAGGGCCGGATTTCGAGCCGATGATCAGGTCGATGTGGGCAATTTCATTGCCGTCCCCGACCAACGACTCACCAATGTAGAATTCCCCTGCCATAGCTGCCTCCGTATCCGTTTTGTTGAAGAAAGAAAGTATCTGGCGCCACATAGTTGGCTCGGCGTTGGCAAAAGGTGAGCTCGGATCAGGAGCAGCGTGTCCTACACTGACAACCCGTCACACGATCCTTAGTAGCAAGTAGCTCAACGCTCTGAGTGCCGGACGAGGCCCCTAGTATGAAACCCGTATGAATCGGTGTCAAGTCGAGATGGATGAACGCGCTGGGCGTTCTCCGGCGGTGCCCTCCCCCAGCTCGGTCCGCCCGGGCCGGATTAGCTAGGCCATATAAGACAACCACTTGCGCTCGGGCCCACGCTCCGCAACGAACTGCCCCCCGGTGTCTTCCTCGCACAGCCTAAAAGCTCGCTGCACACTCCGCGCGAGTTGTGTCTCCAAGTGTAGCTCCGAGCCGGCCGGGTCACTGGCCAGCTTCTTGTCGCAGACTTGTGGCTCCAGAGCGCGCGGTGGTCATACGAAGAGCGCCGAGTCGGCTTGGGGTACATGCTGCTACGGCCAACAATCATTCTGTTGAATTCCTTTCCATGTGCAGTACCTGGTATCAGCGAATCGTCTTTTCACTCCCCTGTGCTCTGGGTCACTGCGACCTTTGTTCCCAGGAAGGCATTCTCGGCAGGGAGGTATGCAACTCATGGTGTTCCCCAGACGCATTGCCTGGCTGCTGCCGACGATTCTCCTGAGCTCGGTGTCGCCGGCGTCTGCGCAGTATTTCGGCCGCAATAAGGTCCAATATCAGAGCTTTGACTTCCGGGTCCTGAAGACCGCCCACTTTGACGTCTATTACTACCCGACCGAACAGAACGCGGCTGCGCAGGCCGCCCGTATGGCCGAGCGGTGGCGTACCCGGCTCGGAACGGTATTTCAGCACGAGCTCTCCGGCCGGCAGCCGCTGATCCTCTACGCCACCCCCGCACAGTTTCAACAAACCAATGCTATCGGCGGTGATCTGGGGGAGGGAACCGGGGGCGTCACCGAAGCCCTCCGCCGGCGGATTGTGCTGCCCATCGGCGGCACTCTCGGGGACCTGAATCATGTTATCGGGCACGAGCTGACGCACGCGTTTCAATATGACATTACCGGTGGGGGCCGCTCGACTAGTTTGGGGGCCCTACCGGCTGCAACCGAGCTCCCCTTGTGGTTTATCGAAGGAATGGCGGAGTACATGTCGCTGGGCCCGATTCACGCGCCTACCGCAATGTGGCTGCGGGGATCGCTCCAGGACACCACCAAGGACACGCTCCCCAGCTTCTCTCAGTTGGATGATCCCCGGTATTTCCCCTATCGCTACGGCCATGCGCTGCTGGCCTATATCGCGGGGCATTGGGGAGATCAGGCAATCGGACAACTCTTGCGCCGCGCTGGTCGCCGGAGGGGTGTCGATGTCGCTATTCGAGAAGTCCTGTCCGTCTCCCCGGCCGAGTTGGTCAAGCGGTGGCACCAAGAGGTTCATGCAGCCTATGATCCGCTGCAGCTACAAACCACTCCGCCGGAGCGACTGGGGCCCCGGATCGTAGCCGCAGAGAAAGATCAGGGACGTTACAACGTCGCCCCATCGTTGAGTCCGGATGGAAGCGAGATGATGTTTCTTTCGGACCGGGACCTCTTCTCCATCGATCTGTTCCTGGCCGACGCCAGGACCGGCAAGATCAAGAAGCAGATCACCAAGACTGCGGTCGATCCCCACCTTCAAAGCCTCGAGTTCATCGAATCCGCAGGAAGCTGGTCGCCTGACGGGCGCCGTTTCGTCTTTGCCGCGATCGGCAACGGGCAGCCCGAGCTGGTCTTGTATGATGTCAAGGCAGGAAAGAGGGAACGGGAGATCCGCTTTCCCAAACTGGGACAGATTCTGAACCCCAGCTGGTCGCCGGATGGGAGCTCCATTGCCTTCTCCGGAATTGCCAGCGGCCTCAGCGATCTCTACGTCTATGACTTGCCTTCAGGCAAGCTGCGCCAGCTGACCCAAGATGAGTTCGCCGACCTGCAGCCGGCCTGGTCACCCGACGGACGCACCATCGCCTTCGCCACTGACCGATTCAGTACCGATCTGGGAACGCTGCGGATCGGCCGCTATGCAGTCGGGTTGATCGATGCGTCCACGGGAAATATCCGCCGGCTGATGGCCAGCAGTGGCAATCGCCAGCTGAACCCGCAGTGGGCGCCTGATGGAAAGAGTGTGTATTTCCTGTCCGATCCCCGAGGCATTACCAACATCTACCGGGTGAATCTGGCGGACGGGCAGGTCTTACAGGTAAGCAACTTGTTCACCGGCGTGAGTGGGATCACTGAGACCAGCCCTGCCATCTCGGTAGCCCAACGCTCGGGGAAGCTGGTGTACAGCGTTTTCCGGGCGAATGGGTATGACCTGTATGGCGTGGACAATCCCGCCGCTGTCGCAACCGAGCCGGCTGTGGCATACGCGGCATATGGGTCGGCACCTCCAACCTCAGCGACGCTCCCGCCGGTTGACCGCACCGATTTGACGCTGCGTCGGATGTTGGAGGATCCGGTTCGGGGTCTACCCTCAGAGACGGTTTTCCCGGTTCAGCCCTACAAGCCGGGCCTCTCGCTGACGTACATCGGGCAGCCCTCGCTTGTAGCGGGAAGCAGCTCGTATGGAACCTTCATCGGGGGCGGTGCCTCGCTGTACTTCAGCGACCTTCTGGGCAATCACAACCTGGTCACCGGTTTGCAAGTCCAAGGAAGTCTGAAGGACGTGAATGCCCTGGTGGGTTATCAAAATCTGACGCACCGCCTCAATTGGGCTCTCGTCGCCCAGCAGACGCCCTACCTGACCGGCGGTTTTGCCGAAGGGACAGCCGATATAAATGGAGAGCCGGCTTTGGTGGACCAGCAGTTACTCGAGCGGCAAACCAATCGCGACTTCTTCGGGCAGGTGGCATATCCGTTCAATCAAGTGCAACGGGTTGAGTTCGCCGCCGGCTACACCAACATCTCCTTCGACCGGGAGCTTCGGACCCAGGCCTTCTCCCTGCTGAACGGAGATCAGATTGTCGACGACAAGGTGGATCTGCCGGCGGGTAGGTCGCTCAACATGGGCGTAGCCAGCGCAGCACTGGTGTACGACAACTCGTTCTTCGGCGCGACCAGTCCGATCTTCGGCCAGCGTTACCGGCTCGAAGTGTCGCCCACGATCGGTTCGCTGAACTACGTCGGCGGGCTGGTCGATTTCCGCAAGTACATCATGCCGGTGCGTCCATTCACCATCGCAGCCCGGCTCATGCATTACGGCCGCTATGGTAAAGATGGAGAGGATCCCAGGCTCCAACCGCTCTTCCTGGGATACCCCGGGCTGGTGCGAGGCTACAGCTTTGGATCGTTCGATGCCTCAGAGTGCAAGCCCACCCCGGCGGACCCGAACGCCTGTCCCGTGTTCGATCAACTGTTAGGCAGCCGAATGGTAGTGGGCAATGCCGAGCTGCGTTTCCCACTGCTCGGTGTCCTGGGCATCGGCTCGGGCTACTACGGAGCCTTTCCCGTTGACTTCACGATCTTCGGCGACGGCGGGCTAGCCTGGGACTCGCAAAACCAACCCTCCATCTTTGGCTCGGGCTCGCGCGACCCGGTCTTCAGTGCCGGCGCCGGACTGCGGATCAACCTGCTGGGCTACGCCATCGCGGAGATCGATCTGGTGCGGCCCTTTGAGCGCCCAGACAAAGGTTGGGTCTGGCAGTTCGAGCTCCAGCCGGGGTTCTAGAATCGGTCAGGCGGTCAGTCGGTAGGTCGGTCAGTTGGCAATCCTACGGTACGTGAGCGAAGCGCATACCGGCCTACCGCCTTACCTTCTGACCGCCTTCCTTTACACATGCACCCCACGCGCGACCACCATCTCCCGCCCGACCCGGATGCCTATCGCCACGCGCCTCATCCCAAAGGCAGGATTATCGTCATCGCACCCACCCGAGCGGCCTGTGAGACCATTGAGTTGGCGCTGGCGACACACGTCGACACACTGCTGGAGCGGGAGCATGGGGCCGAGTTGCGGCAATGGGCTGGGGAAGGCCGAGGTTTCGGAATCGTCGCAGGAACCGGCACCGGTAAGACCCTCGGGATACGTCCCATTGCTGAATCGATTCTCCGGGAGCCACTGGTCGTTGGCGTAGTCAACCGAGAGCGCGAAGCCACTCCCCAGACCCCGAGCTGGAACGTCGTGATCGTCACCACCGGCATAGCTCGCCGCTGGTTTCAGGACGACCTCATCACCGGCCGAGATACGATCATCGTCGATGAGATCCACCAGACATCGGCCGAACTGGAGCTCTGCCTGGCTCTAGGCAAGCGGGCTCGGAGCCGTTTCATATGGCTCAGTGCGACGGTGGACCCTTCGTTTTACGCCAAGTACCTGGACAGTAGCAAGGTACTGGTCACCCAGGCATTCGATCCCCAGCTCAAAGCCAAAGTCCAGGTTTTGCCGCATGATCCGGAAGAGTTTCTGAACGAGCGTTATATCCGTCATTTGATGAAAGAGAAACGCGGTGTGGCGATCTTCGTCCCCACCAGAGCCGAGGTGGAAAAGCTTGCGGTCGGATTGGGAGAACAGTGGCCCCGTTTGACAACCGCTTTTTACCACGGTGGCGAGCCGATCCGGGTCATTCGTCCATTTCTCGAAGGGGAGGTCCAGCGCCCCTTCCTCCTGGCCATGACCGCCGCCGGCCAATCCGCACTCAATGTGCGCGGACTGGATACGGTCATCATCTATGATGCGCGGTATGGCAACGTGGTGGACCGAGGGCGGAACGTGCTTCATCGCCTGTACCTGGGCGCCAACGAGATTCTCCAGATGGCAGGGCGGGTCCATGGCCGTGTCGCCAACGGAGAGGTGGTGATCCTCAGCGACCGGGATCTGGTGTTCGAGTCTCTGCGTCCCGGACCACCGGAGTTCCAACTGGCAGGCGACGCCGAGCGTGTTGCGATCACTTGTGCGGCATTAGGGGTGGATGCCCGCGACCTCGATCTGCCCGTGCCGCTCGACCGAGTGGCGTACAGCCGTTCTATCACCACGTTGACCCGCCGGGGCCTAATCGAAGACGGGAGACTTACACGCTACGGACGAGAGGTGGAAGCGTTGCCGGTGGAACGCCCCTGGGGCGAGCTCCTGGTGCATGCCGACGAAGAGCTCATTCCCGTGGCGGCGGTGTGCTCCAACATCGAGTCCTTGCACCGCATGACCCGTGAGGAGCGGGATCTGCACGGCTTGGTGGTGAATGGAAGCGACCACCTGACAGCGTATAACCTGTATGCCGAGGCGGTGAATCAGCACGGTTACCTGGGGGAAGTGTATGGCTTGCCCCGTCATCTGTTCGAGGACGGTTTAGCCGAGTGGGCCGAGCGTCGCGGGGTACTGGTGAAGGCGGTCGAGGATGCGGCACTGGGCCTAGCCTCAGTCTATCGCTCGTTGGAGTTGCCGCTCCCCAAGCAGCTTTCGTATGCGTCCAAGGAGATCCGGCGACGGTGGGCCGACCTCCTTGCGCGGATTATGCCTTTCGATCTCGTCATCGACGAACACACGGCTGATGGACAGGAGGCCAGAGTCTCCAAGACGTCCGTTGCCGGGAGCTGGGGCGCGGTGGCGGGCACCCTGCGGTACTTTGCCGACCGGTTCGGCACCCCACGCGCGTCAATCGAGGGGACGACTCTCCCCTACGACCTGGTGGGTCAGTATGCCACTTTGAGCAATCCTCGGGTGGTGCTGACGGGCCCCCGAAAGCAGCAGCAGTTGATGCTGGAGCGGCAGCGGACCTATTTCGGATTCGATCTCGAGACGGAGCTCGAGGCGATCGAGGGACCCATCCCACCGCATCTCCAGCAGCAAGGCCGAGAGCTTCTGGCAGACTCCATCATGTCAGGCGAAGCTCATCACCCGGACCAGGGACGGGTTCGACGCGCCCTGGCCGAGCTGGACGAACTATGGCGTCGATCGGGCGGCGCATTGACCAGAGTCTCTCCCCCAGCCCTTCGCAGTTTGGTGCTGCACGCATTGCAGGAGGTGAGCAGCTGGGACGACTTCATGCGAACCCGCGTCCTGATCGATCCGGCCGCGATGGTAGACCAACCGACACGTGAACGCCTGGAAGCACTCCCCAGCCGACTTCACGTTCGGGGTGATGCGGTGCCGCTGGACTACGAGATCGAGGACGGCCACGGGGTGGTCCGGGTCCGGTTGCGGGAAGGCCAGGCCAAGCGGCTCCGTCCCAACGAGCTCCCGGAGCTGGATCGGCCCCTGCGCTTCGTGGTCCAGCGAGGCCGCCATCCGCCCGTCCTGGCCGATTCACTTGCCGACCTTAAAGGAAAGCTTCGCCGGATACCTGAAGCAGCAGCCGACGATCGGTATGAGTTCCCCTCCGACGGTCATCGACGCGGGCGACGGCGACAGCATCGATCCCGGCCACCCCATCGCCGGGGAGGCCGCCCCCGCCGCTAGCGGCTTTCCCCCTCCCCGGACAATCCGTTGTGCATCCTCGGGTTGGGTGTACGTCTTGGATAGAGACGACGCAAGGCGGTCAGCCGGAAACCATCGGCCAAGCCATCACGTATCTTCAACTATGCCAGATACTCTGTCGGTGCATCCGATGCCCGCAATCTTCTCCCCGCTGGCCAAGGCCCTTCTAGATGGGTTCAGTGAGGGAGTTGTTGTCTTTGATATCGAAGGCCGTCTCCTGTATGCCAATACCCCAGCTCGCGAAGCACTGGCGGGGATTGACCTCTCGGAGGGAGCTCCCGATTTACAACCCCGGCTCGCTGCGCTGGGCGGACGGCTGCGTCCGCTCCGGGTGGGAGGGCTGGAGTTGGGTGAAGCGATGTTCATCCCGGGGGTCGCCGGCCCCACCACGTTGGCAGCCAGGGAAAAGGAGGCTATCGTCAAGACCCTGGACTCCAACAACTGGAAGCTGGCAGAGACGGCGAGGTCGCTCGGGATTAGCCGCACCACCCTCTGGCGCCGTCTCAAGGCTTACGGGCTTCACCGAGACGGCCGGAGTAAATGGGCTCAAACCTCCTGATCCTATTCGCAACCAGCTTTCTCCTTCAGCTTCCCCAGTCCACCAGCCGACCGAATCGAACTCTCCCCCAGCGCGATAGCATTGAATCCGAGGACGATCAGGGCGCCGGGATCGCCTACGAGCGACTCTCCGATGCGCTGGGCTACAATCGGGTACAGGGGCTTTCCATCGGTGCCGGTTATCGTCTTCCTGCAGCTTCGCAAACCCATCTCTATACCACAGTCCGTTACGGCCTGAGCGATGACAGAATCACCGGACGTATCAGCCTGGTGCATCATGCCGGGCGTACCCGATACAGTTTGAGCGGCTATGACGACATCGCTGATGTCGATCCTTTCGCAAACGGCGAAAGTCTGAACAACAGCGTCAATGCACTCTTCGCCGGCCACGACAATGGAGACTACTTACTGGCCCAGGGCGGGACCGTCAGCGTGGAGACGGAGCTGGACCCCACCCTCGAGCTGGTGGTCACCGCGCGAGTCGAGCGGGAACGCAGTGTCACTCGTGCGGCCATATCCGCGATCAATGACTTCCTGGGCGGCAGCGGGGAGTTTCCGCCGAATCCCGCCATCACTGAGGGCACTTTTAGCGTCTTCTCGGCCGGCATTACCGGACTTCGCAGAACCCGGTGGAAGGTCGTCCTGGAGCTTCTGGCCGGCCCGGTCCCGGCGATCCCACGAATGCACGCCGAAGTGCGGCGAAGCCTGGGCTGGCACCGCGGCATTGTCCTCCATCTCAAAGGTGGCATTGGAACCCAACCATCCCAACCTCAGATGCTGTTCCGACTCGGCGGACTCAGCACCGTCCGGGGTTTCGAGTACGGGACTCTGCGTGGGCCGAGCTTCTGGTCCGCACAATTGGATGTGACCCCATTGCGAGGACGGATCCGGCCCGTGGTCTTCATCGATGCAGGGCAAGCCGCCGAGCCTTCCAGCCTGTTTTCCAGTTCAGCACTCGTGGGCGCTGGAGCGGGACTTTCACTTCTCAGCGGTCTGATCCGTCTCGAGTTCAGCCGACCAGTTTCGCCCGACATCGGTGGGAAGATTCGCTTCGATCTGGTGGTGGAGGCGGGTAGGTGAGGCCAGCTGCTGTCGTAGAACTCGCTCTGCTGGTTGGGCTGGCCGGCTGTCCCGGACGGACGAGTACGGGGACCTTGGAGCTGCGGTGGAAGGGAACTGAACGCGGGGTCGTCACCGGCTCGGCAACCGGACAGTGGTGCGATCTTCTCCGACTGCTGGAGATCCGAGTAGTGAAGGGAGATACGGGTGTTGCCGTTGCGATCTATCCCCGGAACACCCTCGTGGCCGGCACGTATCCGATCCGAGCTCCGCTCAAGGCTGAATCGTTGCCGCCCGCTGCCGCGGTTGCCCTTCGGTGGGCCGGGCCGACCGCAGTAAAGGGATTCCAGGGGGAAAGTGGTAACATCGTACTGGAGCGTTCATCTGGTGGAGCAGTCTCCGGACGGTTAACAGCCGCCGCACGCTCGGCGACAGACACCGGCTTCCTGGAGCTCACCGGACAGTTTCGTGATCTCGCCGTACAGTCGTCCAAGTTGGGTTGCGTCGCTGGGGACACCCTAGATGCTCCCCGGACCGACACCCTGGTACATTGACAGCATGGAAAACACGTATTTCAGGAAGGGGTTCGGCCTCAAGAGCGAGATAGCAGGCCGGCTCACGGCCGACTACCACAGTGCGGTGGTCGAAGCTCTGCGGCATCGCGATTACCGGCTGGAGGTGGGTCGGCTGACGTTCCGCCTTGCCCGGGAGTTCGGATTCTGCTACGGAGTGGATCGGGCGGTGGAATACGCCTACGAGACCCGCACCAAGTTTCCCGAACGGCGCATCTTCCTGGTGGGGGAGATCATTCATAATCCCCACGTGAATGAGAAGCTTCGGCGGATGGGCATAACCATTTTGTCGCACGGGTCCCAGGGGGATTTCGACTTCTCTGGGGTGACGCCGGACGATGTGGTGATCATGCCAGCCTTCGGGGTGACGATCCGCGATTTCCAGCGACTGCGGGAGATTGGGTGCATCCTGGTGGACACGACCTGCGGCTCGGTGCTGAACGTGTGGAAGCGGGTCGAGAGCTATGCCCGGGACGGCTTCACCGCCGTGATCCACGGAAAACACTACCACGAGGAGACCCGGGCAACTGCCAGCCAGGTGATGAAGTATCCCGAGGGCCGGTACGTGGTGGTCTTCGACATGGCCGAGGCCCGGATGATCTGCGATTATATCGAGCGGGATGAAGGTCTCGAGGCTCTCGAACGCCACTTTGGAGGGGCGGTGTCACCCGGCTTCGACTTTCGCCGTGACCTCGACCGGGTAGGTCTCGCCAATCAGACCACCATGCTGTCCGGTGAGTCACTGGCGATTGCCGCAGAGGTCCGCCAGAGCATGATTCGGCGGTACGGCTCCGAGGTCTTGGATCAGCATTTCCGCTCGTTCGACACGATCTGCTCGGCAACGCAGGAACGCCAGGACGCGGTACTCGACCTCCTGCGTGAGCCACTCGATCTGATGGTGGTGGTGGGGGGATACAACTCCAGCAATACGTGCCACCTGGCTGCCTTGGTGAGCCATCATGGCGTTCCGGTATACCACATCGAGGACGCCGATGCCATCGACGTGGCAAGCGGCACCATCCGGCATCAGCCGATCGGCACGAAAATCGAAGTAGTGGCCCGCGACTGGTTGGGGGCCGCAAACATCATCGGCATCACCGCCGGAGCTTCCACCCCGAACAACAAGGTGGGAGAGACTATAGACCGGATCAGCGCTGTCGCTGGGATGAACCTGGAGGCAGTGCTGGGGTGAACGCCGCCGAAGCGCGCCGCTCCATTCCAGCTTCCCAACCTTCACGCCTGATCGATCTGAGCCACGCCATCGAGCACGGGATGACAACCTATCCCGGGCTCCCGTCGCCCATCATCTGCGACTATCTCAGCCGTGAGGCATCCCGCGCTCGTTACGCCGCAGGTGTTGAGTTCCAGATCGGCAAGATCGAGATGGTGGCAAACACCGGTACGTATCTCGACGCTCCTTTTCACCGCTACCCCGACAAGCAGGATCTCTCGCAGCTCACCTTGGATTCGCTTGTCGATCTCGAAGCGGTGGTGGTCCGCGTTCCACTCGATGCAAGCCGAGCCGTCAGCACTGCGACGTTTCGGGACGTGGACGTGGGCGGTAAAGCCGTGCTGGTACACACCGGTTGGGACCGCCACTGGCGGACGGACCGATATCTCTCCGGTCACCCATTTCTTACCGGTGACGCGGCTGAGTATCTGACCAATGAAGGTGCCGTTCTGGTTGGGATTGACTCGCTCAACATCGACGACACCGACGATCTGACGCGGCCGGTGCATTCCACCTTGCTCGCTGCGGATATTCCTATCGTGGAGCACCTCTGCAACCTGGCCGGGCTCCCGTCCCGAGGCTTCCGTTTTTCCGCCGTGCCGGCCAAGGTCGTCGGGATGGGATCGTGGCCAGTACGGGCATTCGGTCATGTCCTTTCGGCAGACTAGCGTCTCCGGCTTTCCCGCGATTGCGATTCGCTCGGCTCAGCTGGAGGTGGTCGCGGTTCCTGCATTAGGGATGAAGCTGACCAATCTCAGGCGGCTCAACGGCCGCGAGTGGTTGTGGCGCAACGATCAAATCCCTCTGGCCCCGTCGAAACCGAGTTCGTCGTACGTCGAGACTGCCGATAGCGGTGGATGGGACGAGTGTTTTCCTACCGTTGGGCCGTGTCCCATCCCCGGAGCTCCGCCAGGATCGCCCGAGCTGCCGGATCATGGTGAGCTGTGGAGCGCTTCATGGATCAGCTCGGTGTATCAGGCGGCAGATGGAACTACGTTAGCCGGCTCCGCCACCGGCTCCATCTTTCCGTATGAGTTCCACCGCCAAGTTGTGCTCCATCCCGATGAGCCTTTGATCCGCTTTCGATACCTCCTGCGCCATACGGGAGAGGCAGTGTTTCCCTGGATCTGGTCCTGCCACCCACTCCTGAATGTTCAGCCGGGCACGTTGCTCTCGCTCCCGGGCATCTCCCAGGTAAAGGTCGCGGCAGTACATGGGCGACATGATTGGCACGAGAACGATACGATCGACTGGCCGGACGCGGTGGGTGGTGGCGGCGAAAGCTTCACCTTTCCGAGGGAAGGGAACTGGGCTGCAAAGCTCTTCGCCAATGTCGGAACGGAAGGATCAATGATACTGACTGATCCCCGGCGGGGTGAACGGTTGGAAATTGTGGTGCAATCCCAGGAGGTCCCCCAGGTGGGTCTCTGGATCAACTGCCGAGGATGGGCGCCGCCGGGTCGGGTCCCCTACTACAACCTGGCCCTGGAGCCGTGTATCGGGGCACCCGATCGGCTGGATCGCGCGGTAACCGCATGGCACACAGCCCAAACTCTGCAGCCCGGCGAAACCCGCCAGTGGTCGCTGGAGCTTCGACTGCCCGAAGCCGACTAGTCGGTGGAGTCCGGCTCGGGCAGCATCGACGCTATCGCGGCGATGGTGAGCGGCGCACTGCCCTCTGTCCGGTTGTTCACCAGCAGGTACGCCGGAATCTTGAGCTGCCCGGCCCGCTCTACCAGGTGTACCAGGTCTCTTCTCAGCTTGGGGTTCGGCTCGCGAATGCGATCGTAGGGAGCAAAGGCGTCCACCGCCTCATTGTAGGTGCGACCCGGTCGAAGGAGGGCGCGGGCTAGAATGAACGGCCCGGTTACAGCGCCGGGCAGATCCAGCTGGTGTCCAATCGGGGGCATGCGGGTCCACGAGTTGAACACGTGAGCCACCCCATGCTCTCGCAGCACCGCGAAGTACATCGGCGTGAGAAAATCCTCGTTCCGAATCTCTACCCCGTACTGCACATCGCGCGGCAGGGCGGTGAAGAACTCATCCAGCCGGCTGGCAAACCGCTCAGGTCCCATCCGGCTCGATTTGGCGATGGTCTGAAACTCGAACACGAAAGGCCCGGTATTGGCCGCGAAATACCGATCGTAGAGAGGATAAATCTCCTCGAGAAATAGATCCGGATTCAAAAAATCCGGATTCACCTTTCCCGCCTTATCGGGATCCTGAGCCTTGGTGAAGGTGTGGATAGTCAGCTGACTCCACACCTTGCTGATGCAGGGGAACCCCGGCGGTAGGTGCTCCGCATAGCTACGGAGGACGGACTCCGTCGGTGGCCCATAGTAGCTCGAGTCGACTCCTACCGTCCGAAAGAGCGGGAACGCCGAATACTCCTCCAGCATCTTTGCGGCTGCTCCCTTCGGACCATAGTCCCGGTGATACACCACTCCAGCCCACCCGGGATAGTTCCAGGTAGAAGTGCCGAAGCGAACCAATGGCGGTATGCGGCGCCCCAGGCGCTCAAAGTCGGCCGCATCGGGCGGGTGGAATCCGACCCCGGTCACTGCTTATGGCTCGGCAACGATGCGCGACACCCGGCCAGAGCTCTCCAGAACGTACAGCTCCCCTGCGGGGTCCTCGCCAAAGCTGGTCAGCGGGCCGGAGGTGTGCAGCGCAGGCCAGTCGGTCACTTCATTCGCGGCGCCTCCGGCATAGCGGAAGCTGTGAACCACCCCAGTGCAGAAATCTCCGAAGAAGTACACCCCCTGAAGGTTGGGAAGGGCGCTTCCGCGGTAGACGTATCCTCCGATGACGGAGCAGTTTCCATTGGTATGGCTGTATTGGTAGACCGGAAGGGCGAGACCGGACTCATCACATGTCCCACCGCTGAGGCAACTGGTTCCTTCCATGATGTTCCATCCATAATTTTTGCCCTTTCCACTTCCCTCCGCGGCCAGGGCAACATCGATCTCCTCCAGGCTGCCCTGCCCTACGTCCCCGATATACAGATCGCCGTTGGCCCGATCGAAGCTGAACCGCCAGGGGTTGCGCAGACCGTAACTCCACACCTCGGGTCGAACGGCAGGCTGTTGTCCCACAAACGGGTTATCGGGGGGAACGGTGTAGGAATTTCCCGGCGATACGTCCAGTCGCAGTATGGAACCGAGCAGATCCGAGAGATCCTGGCCCCTCCCCTGGGGATCGTTGCCGCCGCCGCCGTCCCCCAGGCCGAGGTACAGGAAACCATCTGGTCCGAAAGCGATCTGTCCTCCATTGTGGTTGTCGAACGGCTGTTCAGCGGTGAGAATCACCTGCTCAGTCGCCGGATCTGCCACATCGGGGTCACTCGAGACGTGAAAGGTCGAGAGCCGGGTATTTCCGGCAGGATCGGTGTAGTGAACCACAAACAGGCCGCTGGTGGTGTAATCGGGATAGAAGGCGAGGCCCAACAGTCCCTGCTCGCTCCCGCCCGAGACTTGGCCGCTGAGGTCGAGAAAGGCTGCCGGAAGCAGACTTCCATCCTTGACGATGCGGATGCCGCCGGTCTTCTCTACAATGAAGAGCCGGTGGAGGTCGCCCGGAGGAGTGGTGAGATAAAGCGGAAAGCTCAGTCCGGTCGCCACCTCGGCGAGGCGAACGCCGGTGCCGATCGCCATGGGCGAGGTGGCGTCCGAACCGCAGGACTCGGTGCTGAGGCATGCCCCGATCCACGCGAGAAGTTGAAGGAACCGCATGTACAAACTCCTTTCGCCCAATCTTGCAGGATAATGGCATCTCACTCGTGGGGCCCAGTCCTTTCGGTGCTGCTTCTGGTCGCCTGCACTCCGCTGGGGTTTTGGGTGTATACCGACCCGGTGGTGACCGTCAGCCGGGTGTCGCTCCAGCTCAGACGCTCGATCGGGTCACCGGTCGTGGTGGGACTCGCGGTGGAAAACCGGAACGACTATGCCCTGGAGACGGAGCGCATCGAGGTGGCCCTTCGCCTCGACGGCAAGCCAATCGGCAAGCTCAAGCGGGACAGTATCATGTCGGTCGAGATGTCGGGCGTCTCGAGCGTGGACGTCGTGCTGCCGCTGGAAAAGCAGGTCACCTCGAAGCAGTTGGTGGCGCTGAATTCGGGAACTCACAGCTTTGCGGTACGGGGGCGGGCCACCTTCCGCACGCCTTTCGGAGTCCGCAAGGTGCATTTCGAGCAGGAGGGGGCCATGCTGTTCGGGGAGCGTGCCGCCAACCTACGGCCGTAAGGCGGCCCGCACGCGCTGGAGGCGATCAATGTGCGTCAACGTCAGCGTCACGGCACCAAACTCCTCCTCGACCTTGCCTCGGAAGATGAAGGGCCCTTGGTCGAAGAGGACGTGACCCCGCTCGCGATAGACTCGCGGAAACAGCACCGCTTCGATCAGCCCTTCGCCATCGTCGAACGTCACAAATTCCATCGGCTCGTCCCGAACAGTGTGCACCGGCTTCGCTGTGGTGAGCATGCCGGCAGCAAGGACCTGCTCGCCGATATGCCGGTGCAACTCGGTACTCCGGCAGAGACGCAAATGACCGAGCTGCTCGGCGTGAAGCTGCATCGGGTGAGAGTCAGTGAGAAATCCCAGGATATCGTACTCTTCCCGCCTGCGGCGCTCAGCGGAGTATTGCTTCAGGACCGGGACCGCGGGGGGAAGGTCGTTGAACCAGTCGTTCTCAGGAGGTAAGTGGGAACGCGGGTAAGCGGATCGGTCTGCTCCTCGAATGTCGCGATGATCGGCGTGCTTTTGCTTACCCACCTCCCCGCTTACCCGCTGCCTACCTGCATCCACCATCCACAGCATCATCGGCCGAGTCCAGCCTTGGGCGATAGAGTCGAGCGCGCCGACCCGGATCAGGAGCCGCAGGTCGGAGGACGCGATACCGGTGCGCGCGCACAGATCGAAGATGCTGGTGTAGGGGCGGGAAAAGCTTTCCTTTGCTGCCAGTACGCGCTTCACGGTTTCAGCCGACAATCCCTTTACAAACTGGAACCCGATCCGGATCTCCCGTCCCTTACCGGTACAACGGAAATCGCTGGCATTGACGTCGGGTGGCAGAACCGCAAGCCCCATGCGCATGGCCTCTGCCACATACGCGAATGGCTGGTAGAATCCACCGCCGTTGGCCAACACTGCCGCCATGAACTCGGCGGGATAGTTGGCGCGCAGGGCGCAGGAATGTTGGGCTATCTGGATATAGGAGCAGGAGTGTCCTTTGCAGAAACTATATCCCGCAAACGACATGATCATGTCCCACACCTGCTTGGCCGCATCCGGATTCCGGCCCAATCGAGTCGCTCCGGTGAAGAACTCCTCGGCATAGGCAGCGAGATGCTTGATGGGTCGCTTCTTGGACAACGCCTTGCGGAGACCGTCACCCGTTGCCGGCGACATTCCCGCGAACGTAGTACAGACGTTCACCACGTCCTCCTGATACACCATGATTCCAAAAGATTCGCTCAAAGTGTCCCGAAGCGAGGGATCGAGCGGCTGGTACGGTGTGCCGTTCCTCAGGCGATCCAGATAGAGGCGGATGTATTTGTTTGATGCCGGCCGGATCATGCTGGTGTTGAGCACCAGCAACTCGAAGGTATCTGCCTGGCTTCGGGTGCAGAGGAGACGGGAGGCGGGTGACTCGGTGTAGAAGACCCCCATGGTCTGGCCGGTGCGGAACAAGGCTTTGGCCTTCTGGTCCTGTCCTGCCTCGGCCGAGGTGTAGTCGATGAGCTTGCCGGTGTTACCATGAACCGAATCGATGGCATCGCGAATTACTGCCAGCGATCGGTTGCCCAGAAGATCGATTTTGACCAGACCGGCATCTTCAGTGGCGTCCTTCTCGAACTGAATGACCGGTACTCCCTCGGTCAGCTCTCCCTCTGCCCCTTGAAGAGTTTTGGCGGCCCGCTCCACCGGGACGTAATCGGTCAGTGGTGTCGGCGTAATCACCACGCCCCCGGCATGAACCGACAGATGCCGGGGGATACCGACCAAGCCCTCGGCGATGCGGGCGTATTCTTGCCAGCCGGCCGCCAGGCTGAGGCCTCGGAAGTTGGGATGGTTCGCCACCAGATCCTGGAGCCGTCCTCCGGCCTCGTAAAAGAACGGGATCCGCCGAGTGACTTCTCGGATGTCACCGGCGGGCCGGCCGTGCACTTTGGCCACTTCGCGTAAGGCGCCTCGCGGCTGAAACGTGTTGTGATTGGCTACCATGGCGGAGTGGAGCCGGGGATAACGATGGAACACGTAGGCCAGCACTTTGTCCCGCTCGTCCCAGGGAAAATCCAGATCGATATCAGGCGGATCACGGCGCTCGAGGTTGAGGAAGCGTTCGAAGACCAGCTTGGAACCGATGGGATCGACGTGGGTGATACCTAGGCAGTAGCTCACGACGGAGTTGGCAACCGAGCCGCGGCCACAGTGAGTGGGGCCGTTCAGCACGATATCGCGCACTACGAGGAAATAGTCGGCGAATCCTTTGCGGGCGATGACATCGAGCTCCAGATCGATCCGATTCTGCAGCTGCGGGTCGATGACGGCATAGCGCCGGTGAGCGCCTTCGAGGGTCAGTGAGCGAAGTCGATCGAATGCACCGGCGGTATCGGCAAAGCGAGGCGGAACGATGCGCTGTCCGATCGGAATCAGATAGGCACATCGCTCCGCGACGTCGGCCGCCGCAACCAGGGCCTCGGGACAATCAGGGAAGTGTCGCTCCAGTTGGGGAGGAGAGCAGAGCCAGGCACCGGTGGGCCAGACCTGCTCGGATGACAACGCTGACAGGGTGGTATTTAAGGCGATGGCACGGAGGAGCCGGTGACGGTTCCACTCCTCAGGTTGAGCGGCTATGACTCCATTGGTTGCGATGACCGGCAGCCCGAGACGACGGGCAGCGGCCAGTGTTGCGTGTCGCTCCCGTCCCGGACGGAGCTCTGCATAAAGATCCCGAGGGCCACTGGTTCGCAGCACCTGCTCCAGCACATCAATGTCACGGGAGAGAAGAATGAGACCTTCACGGTCGCTCGCGAGCGAGGTAATAAAGCGATCGTTGCCGGACCAATGCACCCGGGTGATGGCTCTGCACAACGCTCCCCATCCTCGCTCATCGGTTGCCAGTGCCACGGCCTCGTGGCCATTGGCCATGAGATGTGCCCCCAGAATGGGCCGCACACCAGCCGCCTTGCAGGCCCGCTGAAATTCAACTGCTCCGTAGACTCCATTAGTGTCGGTGCAGGCAAGGGCGCGAAACCCCTGCCGAGCCGCAGCTTCGACCAGTGCCTCGGGGCTGGACACGCCCAGCCCAAAGGAAAAATGAGAGTGAACGTGCAGGTGGGTGAACATGCCTACAAAGGCGTGAGCAGTAAGCGGGAAGCGGCGAGCGGTACGCCATGAGCGGTATGCAATGAGTGAAGACTCAGCCTGGTTGGCAGCATTTTACCGCTAACTGCTTACCGCTTACCGCTCACCGTGTCGAGGAACTCATCGAGTTGGCGATTCAGCTCGTCCGGCCGGTCCAATTGGATCCAGTGTCCGGTGCCGGAGACGACCTGATGAGGAAACCCCTTACCCAACCGATGGAGGCTGAACGGTTGGTCATTGTTCGGGGTGACAACCGACAGCATGGGTCCTTGATACCGAGCCAATGCGGGGTCGGGGTCGAAACGCATGACGCTGCGAAGCACTGCGACAACTACCTCTGGTGGTGTCGCCCTCAAGTCTGCGAGCAGTCGGTTTTGAACCGTGTTGTCTGGACCTGCTATTTGAGTCCAGTAGTTCCGGCTGGCATTGTCGTAGTTCGACTCGAATCCCGCCATGAAACTGTGTGCTTCGGCGGCGGAGATTTGCTTGCCATCGCCGATGGGATCGACCAGCAGTAAGCCGGCGACCCGCGCCGGATGGGCAGCGGCATAGAGCAGCGCGGCCCCAGCACCCATGCTGTGCCCCACTAGTACGAAATGGTCGAAACCGAACGTATCCACCACGGCAGCGATGTCTGCCGCCATGCCCGAAATGGAATAGTCGTCATCCGCAGCCGTCGAGGATCGGCCATGCCCCCGAAAGTCGAACCCGACGGCCTGGCGGTTCGTTCGCAGATGATCGAGCTGAAATTGCCAATGACGCGAGTTCCCAGCCAGTGAATGGGCAAAGACGACTGGCTGGTCGCCTCGGCCACCAGCATCCACCATCAACATTCCGGCAGGTCCGGTAATCTTATGGATCAGCATGAGCTTTGGAGCGACATAGGCAGGATGTCCGTGCCATTCGGGGATCGACATCACGTAGGGGGTCATCAGCTGGGAGCTGGGAGTGGAGAAGCTTGAAACATGGAAATTGGCTGCCAGTCATCGCTATATACATATGAACTCCGCTCCAAACTCCCTGACTCCCGACTCCTGACTCCTGACTCCCGACTCCTGACTCCTGACTCCTGACTCCTGACTCCTGACTCCTACTAAAGATGAATCCATGCGTGCCGTGATCTACGAGGGAGCCGGTGGTACTGATGTCATCACGATTGGAGAAGTACCCAAGCCCGAGGTCCCCAAGGACCATATCCGGGTGCGGGTTCACGCTGCCGGACTGAATCGGGCCGACCTGATACAGCGTCGTGGACACTACCCTGCGCCCCACGGCTGGCCGGCGAATATTCCCGGCCTCGAATACGGAGGAGAGGTCGAAGCGGTGCGCCCGGGGGTGACGCGATGGAAAGTCGGCGATCGGGTCATGGGCCTGGTGGGAGGGGGCGCTCAGGCCGAATTCGTCGTGGCGCACCAGGATGAGGCGATGCCCATACCGAAAGCACTGTCGTTTGCCGATGGCGCGGCGATACCCGAGGCGTTCCTTACGGCCTACGATGCGCTGGTGACCCGAGGACGACTTCAGTCCGGCGAGCGAGTCCTGATTCATGCCGTCGGAAGTGGAGTGGGTACCGCGGCAGCGCAGATCGCCAAGCATCTTGGAGCGACCGTGCTGGGCACCTCTCGCAGTGGAGATAAACTGGCTCGGGCGCTGGTCTACGGACTTGATATAGGAATCGACACCAGCCAGGGATCCTTTCGTGACGCCATAGGAGAGCCGGCGAACGTTGTGCTCGACGTGCTCGGCGGCGCGGCTCTGGCCGACAATCTGGCGGTGCTGGCGCCGCGAGGGCGTCTGGTCATGCTGGGGTTTCTGATGGGTAGCCGGACCGAGACCGATCTGTCTCCGATTCTTCGAAAGCGGCTGGAGGTCATCGGCTCGGTCATGCGCACCCGCGAGCATGAGGAACGGGTTCCACTGGTACGGGAATTCGTGGAGCGTATGCTCCCGTTGTTCCAAGCCCGAGAACCGGCCGCGCCGCAGCTTCGACCGGTGCTGGAACGAACGTATCCGATGACTCAGCTGGCCGAGGCGCATCGAGTTCTCGAGGGCAATGAGACGTTCGGCAAGGTTGTCGTGGCCTGGTGACCGGAGAATGGGGAGCGATACGCGCTCAGCGGCCCACCGCGCACCGCTCCGGTGCCGTAACGGGAGCGGATCTGGTCCAGGGCATACTGCAGGTCAGCTGGGTGGTGGGGAAGTGGGGAAGTGGGGTTCTCCCATAATTCCAGCTGTGCTTCTGGTTCCATCAAATCATCCAGCACAAGAGTCACCGATCGCACGGCCAGGCGCCGGCTATGAGCCCGCGCAAATGCATCCCTGGCGCCATGGCTCAGCTCGGCATCCAACTCCGCAGCGGAGAGCGGCACGGTTCGCTTGGCACAGGTGTAATCGGCATAGGTGATCACGAGCCGAAGCCGCCCGGCGGTGAGCCCGCGGGCGCGGAGGCGGCGCCCCAGGCGTTCACTCAAGACCCGAAGCATGGGGTGCAGTATGTCGAGGTCGTTGGTGTCGGTCGCCAGTGTATGGGTCACGTGAAACTCAGTCTGGCGCTCGGGAGGGAGTACCGGCCGGGGGTCGATGCCCCGAGCACGGGCCCGCAGCGTTTGCCCATGACGGCCGAAGACCGCACAGAGTGCCGCCTCGGGAATGGCGGCAACCTCGCCGATAAGATCGAGCTGATAATCGTCCAGCCGGGCGCGAATCCCGGGATCCAATTCCGGAAGCACATCGATCGGATAGGGAGCGAGGAAGGCCGGCTCCGTACCGGTGATTACCCGAAGCACAAGGGTGTCGTTCTCCTGCTTGGCTACGGTGGTGGCAGCCTGGCTCACCAGCTTGTTGGCGGCCACACCGACTGAAAGCTGCAAGCCCAGCCGGGTGCTCGCTTCGCGCCGGATGCAGGCGGCAACGTCTTCGGGTTGACCAAAGAGGCGGCTGGTCCCCGTGAGATCGAGGAAGGCATGCCCATACCCCCTCGGTTCTATGGCTGGAGCAAAGACCCGAAGAATCTGATGCAACGCCTGCGAAGCCCGGGCATAGAGCCGCGGGTTGGGCGGAAGCACGACGAGATCGGGACACATGCGCTGGGCTTGTCGCACCGGCATTCCCCGAACGAGTCCTCCCCGCCGCGCCTCAGCCGATAGCGCCAGGATCGTGGCCCGATCAGCACCCGGAGGAGCAACAGCCAGCGGCCGGGTGCGGAGGGCAGGCTCGACCAACTCTTCCAGCGTGGTGCAGAAAGCCGGCGGATCGACGAATAAAACAGAGCGCATGGGGAGGCCGATGCGTGAACGGTGAACAGTGAACGTGAACAGGTCTGGGACACAGATTCTCGTGGTGAATCCCCCATTCACTGTTTACGTTCACCGTTCATGCATCTGGTTTATCAGACCACACCGACAGCTCATTGCCACTGGGATCGGTGAAGTGAAGCCGCCGGCCCCCGGGAAAGCTGAAAATCGGCTTTACAATGGTGCCGCCGGCCTGGGTGATCTTTCGTTCCATTGCGCGAAGGTCAGCTGCATAGATGACCACCAGCGGACCACCGGTACGGACATTCGCGGCGGTGTGAAAACCGCCGCTCAGGCGCCCGTCAGCGAAGCTGGCGTAGTCCGGCCCATAGTCTTCGAACTTCCAGCCAAACACATCTCCATAAAATCGTTTGGCCTCGGGCACGCTGGTGACCGAGAACTCGATATAATCGATTTGGCGGTCGTGGTCTGCGCTCATAACCGGATCCTCACAGTAGGACGGCTTGCTCAGCGAGCTTCCCGGGATTCCTCGGAAGACGACCTTCGAGTTGCCGACGGCGACGTCCGTCGTCATCCACCGGAAAACCATATGCCTGCTGCAAGGCACGGAAACGCCGGGTGAGTGCATGCTGATAATCCTGGCTGACATGCTCCTTGCCGGCGTAGTGACGACGGTATCGCGTATACAGTGCCGGGAACTCCCGCTCGAGGTGAGGAAGGAAGCGGTGACGCGCTGCGGGACCGAGCCGGAGCGCCGATCCGATCACGTAGCGGGCCCCCGCCTCCTTCGCAGCTTCCATCAGCCGAGCCAATCCGGCCCAATCATCGGTAATCCCGGGAACGATCGGTGCCACGATGAGGCCGGCATAAATGCCACCCGCCGTCAACCGCCGGAGGGCACGAAGCCGGGCTTCCGGCACCGGCGAGCGCAGCTCGAGCCGGCGGGCAAGCCGCCGGTCTGCGGTGGCCAGCGAGATATTGATACTCACCTCGTTCCGCTGTGACAGGATCTGAAGCAGGTCGAGATCACGGACGATCAACGGGGATTTGGTGATGATCTCGATGGAGAGGCCATGATATGAGCGGAGAACCTCCAAAATCCCCCGGGTAAGCTGAAAGCTCCGCTCAGCCGGCTGATAGGGGTCGGTGGCCGTACCAATAACCAGCGAATGACCCGCGATACGGCTGGGATTGAGGGTACGCCGTAGCACGTCGGCCACGTCGGATTTGATCAGGATTTCTTTTTCAAAGGCTTCTTCCGGCGGTAAGGCGGAACGGTGGGACGACGGTGGATATGAGGAAGCCCTCTCCATTACCCAGCGGTGGGTGTCCCGCGCGTAACAATAGGTGCAGCCGAACTCGCAACCGACGTAGGGATTGATTGACCAGAACCCCATCTTGGTTGCAGCGGGTGTGTTGAGCACCGAGCGTACGGTCAGCTGGATGAATCTGGTGCCCCGGGATCGGGTGTCTAAGACGGGAAGCTGGGAGGCGGGTAAGCGCGGAGGTGGAGACGGAATGTCACCAGACGATATCAAGTCGAGCTGGGGAAGAACCATCCCCTGGTTCCCCGCTTCCCTGCTTCCCAGCCGCCCGGCTTCATTCATCCGCACACTCCCCATCCGCATTGCACGCAATGGAGGCATCCGGAGAAACGCACCAGCGGCCCGGCACATTCAGGGCACCTGCGGATCAGCGTGGTGGGCCCTAACGTTGAAGGAGTGCCCCGTGGAGGAGAGGGGTTCCGTGGCATCGGAGTGGGGTGGTGTGGCTGGAGCGGCAACACGGTCAAAGCCTCACTTCGGGGTTTATTCGGTACCACTATCCCGAATATATGCCGAAGACGCAGCCAGTCAAGGCAGCCGCCGACAGGCTGTCCAAGCTATTGTTGCCCTAGGTCCACTCTCCAAAAAATTGGTCCATCCACCCATCGCATAAAAGATCAATCTCGTCGCGATTGCCGTAGCGCTCAGGTCATCCTCGGCCAACTAGTCACATAGCCAAGTAGAGGTGCAAGGCGAGCTGGCTGAGTGTAGACTGCTCTTGGGCGATCTCCTCATCCACGTCGATTCTCGAGCTTGGCCATGGCGGAAACGGCAGCCCGGGCACCTTCCGAGACCGCTCGGGTCGAGGCGTTCAGCGACGGCATTTTCGCCATCGCGATCACGCTGTTGGTGCTGCAGGTCGCGGTGCCGGACCCGGAACGTACCGGTAACGGCAGCAGCCTCCTGCCGGCTCTCCTGGGCCTTTGGCCGTCCTACCTGGGTTACGTAATCAGTTTCGTCACTATCGGCATCATGTGGGTCAATCATCACAGCATGTTTCTTCTGATCCAGCGGACCGATCGGTACTTCCTCCTGCTCTGCGTCGTGTTTCTCATGTTCATCGCATTCCTTCCATTTCCTACAGCGCTCATGGCTGAGTATCTGGGGCAGCCGAAGGGCAGGCCGGTGGCGGTGGCGGTCTATAGTGCGTCATTCGTGTGCATCGCCCTGGCGTACAACGCGCTCTGGTGGTATGCGGCGTGGGACGGACGGCTGCTGGACGCGAATGCCGACCGGGAAGCGGCGCGGAACATCAGTCGGCGATACTTGCTGGGACCCATTGCATACGGGGTGTCCTTTGCGCTGGCCTTTGTCAGCGCATGGGCCAGCTTGGCTATCCATGGAGTCCTGGCCGTGTTTTACATACTGCCCTTCCGAAAGCCCACCAGCCAGCGTCCCCCAATCTGACTCATGAACTTCTCCCTTGCCGAAGCCGTCCCGGTGTTGCGAAGCACTCCCTCGGTGCTGCGGGCGTGGCTGTGGGACCTACCAGAATCGTGGACTCTTCAAAACGAAGGTCCCGAGACCTGGGCCCCCTTCGATATCGTAGGCCATCTGATTCACGGCGAACGTACCGATTGGATTCCGCGGCTCGAGCTGGTGTTGGAGCATGGTGATCAGCTGCCCTTCACACCGTTCGACCGATTTGCCCAGTTTCGAGATTCCCAGGGTAAGACTCTCCACCAGCTGCTGGAAACCTTTGCCGAGCTCAGGGCCATGAATTTGGAGCGTCTCGAGTCGCTGGCTCTCACGTCGGCCCAACTCCAGCGTCGGGGATTGCATCCCGAGCTTGGGCCGGTGACCGTGAGCCAACTCCTGGCCACGTGGGTGGCTCACGATTTAAACCATCTTGGTCAAGTCGCGCGGGTCATGGGGACACAGTATCGGGAGGCGGTCGGGCCCTGGCTCGAGTACTTGCCGCTGCTGGCAGCGCGCCGGCCCTGAGGGTGCGGGGCCCGGCGTGCGAGAAGGGGTTCAGACCTGTTTGCGGCGGAGAATTCGAGCCTCTTCGTGCGGAACTACAAAGTCCTCCTCGCTTGGGGGGCGTACCAGGAGGTCAAATGCGAGAAAGAGTGTTTTGGAGTAGGGGAAAAAACCCACGGGCACGAGTACCATGAGGATGATGGTACTGATCTGAAACAGGTCCCAGGGCGGCGATGGCCAGGTTACTACCAGGAAAGCCACGAACCAAATACTGAACACCGTTTCCATGGCCATCAAATTGAAGAAATAGGCACCCAGCCAGTAACCCTGCTCTCCCCGCTCCAGCCCCAGACCACAGACCGGGCAGTTGGGCACCAGATGCGACCAAGTGACGAAGATCGGCCCGCCCCCACAATGGGGGCAGCGCAAGCGCAGGGCGCGGCCGAGGAGGGAAACAACGCGTCGAGAAAAGGTTGGGTGAGGCGGGGTAGCGCTGGACATCGGCGCTCGAACCAAGAGTGTGACCTACAGGTGCCGCTCGATCCACCGGCGCAGGTCTTCCAGGACCTCCATGAAGTTTATATCCGCGAACAGGCCATGGTAGGCGCCAAAGTACTCCCGGTATTCGCGATCAGGGTACGCCACTTGGGCGAAGAACCGCCGGCTCCCATCCGGCGGAACCATGCGGTCAGCCGAGCCGTGCAGCATGAGCAGGGGGACCGAGAGGCTCTTGGCTCCTGCCTGAACCCGCTCGATTGCACCTGTGACCTCGGTCGAAAGGCGAGCGGTACCTCGCCGGTGAAAGAGGGGATCGGCAAGCACCGTCTCCACGATTTTGGGGTCCCGCGACAGACCGGTCAGATCCAGCCCGACCTGGAGCGAGAATCGAGGAATGACACGGGACATGGCTCGGCCGAGTGTCATCAGCAATGGTGGAACTCCTACGGCCCCCAACGGTGCGGCCGCAGCAACTACACCGGCGACACCATCGGGGTCTTGCAGGACATAATCGAGCACCACCAACCCACCCAGACTGTTACCCAGGAGAAAGAGCGGGAGGCCAGGCTCCTTCTCCCGAACGACTTGAATAAAAGCTGCCAAATCTCCGCGATACTCCTCCCACCGGCGCAAATAGGCGCGCTGTCCGGGCGAGCGGCCATTGCCGCGCATGTCGTAGGCGTACAGCGCGATCGCCTTCGTGGGTAAATACGCCGTGAGATTGGGATAAAGTCCGCTGTGATCGCCCAGGCCATGGAGGTTGATCAGCACCGCGCGTTTCGGCCCTCCCGGCAGCCAGATCTGGTAGAACAGCCGGATCCCGCCATGCCCGGAGAAGGTTCCTTCCTTGTGCTCTACCATCGCCGGCGTCATTGCATCAGGCCCTTGGCAGCACGTCGGATTGCGCGTGACACAACAGAAGTCTCTTCGAACATAGTGGGCCGCGTTGCACCATCCAGGTCACAGGTGACTCTTAGGAGCGGCTGACGAGCGTGGGTGTTCCTTCCTGGAGCCAGCCCTCCGGCTCGCTCAACACCTGGGTTACCGGAACCCGGTGAACGCTGCTGAGAGCGCCGAGGGCAGCTGGTTGGGAGGAGAAGTGGAGATAGTACATCGTGGGTCCGGCGTTTCGGGCATGCTCCGCGACGAAGCTCGCCAGGGGCCGGGTCCAGTCCTGCATCGTGGCCCTGGGGCGATCGGTCCGCCGGTGTCGTTCCAACGCCTTGATGGTCTCATCTCGGGATACGGCGGAGCGACGGTATCGCTCACGAAGGTGTCGCTCATCTTCCCGGGCATCGGGTTGCCGCGGACGCACCAAATCACAGGAGCAGCGACCCACCTGCAGGAGTGCCACGGTCTGAGCGGCGGGATGGATTGCCTTCAAAGCTCGCTGGTCGTGACTCGAAGCCAGATCGGCCACGACCCCGGTCGGGAGCATCGAGCGCACCTCACCCAGGGTGAGCGGGCTCGCGATGTAAAGGAAGTAGCACATGGTTCGGCTGGCGAGACGCCGAGGTGAGACAGTCTACAAGCTCCAGACTCTCGACGCTCGACTCTCTTCAGATAGGCAAATCATCCCGCACCAAAACCAAAATGGCGGCCTGAGGCACCACGAGGTACTTCTTGTCCTCGAAGGTGATCTCGACGGCGGCTTTGCGAAAGAAGATCGCATGGTCGCCCACTCGCGCCTGCATTCCGCGGCTCCGGCTCTCGCGGGTATCCAGCTTCCAAGGCTCGTCGTCCAATGTGCTCAGGTCAGCCACCGGGGTGCCGGGGCCGGTGGCGACGATCAGACCGGTCTGGACCTGCTGGGAGTCGATGGCTGTGGCTGGAAGGTAGAGTCCTACCCGAGTGCGCTCGTCTCCGTCCTCGGGAGTGATCAGCACCCGGTCTCCCACCACGAGCAGTTGTTTCTTGGGGAACTCCATCTACCGCTTTCCGTTGGCTTCGCCGGTCCTGGGTGTGCTCGAGTCTTGGTCGCCGTTGCGGGCCGTCCGTGCGGCGTTCTCCGCCTGGTGAACCGTGACCAGCTCCACGACCCGAAGATGCCGGGCACCGGCTGGCAGCCGAAGACTCACCTCTTCCCCTACCTTCCTTCCGCCTAGCGCCCGCCCCAAGGGCGATGCCAGCGAGATGTGCCCGGCGTCGATGTCCATCATCTCGGCGAGCACGACGACGTAGGTGTCGGTCTCGTTGGTCTCCAGGTCCACGACGGTAACCCGGGATCCCAATCCCACCTTGTCGGTCGGGGCCTCGGTATTGGCGAGCTGAGAGAGCTGATTCAGGCGTTGATGCAGCTGGCCCAGGCGGGCTTGGACAAACTGCTGTCGCTCGAGCGCGGCTTTGTACTCGGAGTTTTCCCGCAGGTCGCCCAGCGCCACAGCCTGAGCGATGGCCTGAGGGAGGAGAATATTCAACTCATGGCTGAGCTGGTCGATCTCGCGGCCCAGCTTCTCTCGCATTTCACGAATCATCGGTGCAACCAGACGTAAAAAGGATCAGCCTGGAGGGTGGAGCTCCAGGCATAGGGGGTATCACTCGCTCAAAGATACTACAGCGGGAGACAACGCGTAATGGTTGCTTGGTCTAAGGCCATGGTATCCCAGCTCTTACTATATTGGATCGCCGATGCGAATCCTGCTCCTTATAGCGACCATAACCTGGTGGTGGGCTGGTACGTCCCCCCTCGCCGCCGGTCAACTGGGCTCCCGTGCGGGCCCGATCTCCCCGAGCCGTCTCCAGGCTCGGCGGGCGGCTCTTTTCGCTCGTATGGGCGACGGAGTGGCTGTGCTTCCCTCCGGCCATGTGAAGAGCATCGAAGGCGACTATCCCCAGGACAGCGATTATCGGGAAGAGAATGACTTCTTCTATTTGACCGGCCTCGAGGTCCCCGGAGCTTTCCTGGTCATGGTGGCGCATAAGTCAGGAGCAGATCGGGCCATCCTCTACCTGCCGGCCCGCGACACGACGGCCGAAAAATGGACCGGCTCCCGCCTGGATGGGACTGAGGCCAAGCGTTTGAGCGGGGTCAGCGAGGTCAGACAAGTGACTCGGGCTGAGATGGAGATCATGGACCTGGTGCTCAGTTCAGCCTCTCCCGCCCGAATCGGTGCCCTGTACCTGCCGGATCAAGAGAGGGACGGTGAGCTGCTCCGGGACCTGAGACTTCGTGGGGGCGCCGGCAAGCGACCGGTTCGGGCCAGAAACCTGGACCTGGAGATCGCGGCTCTGCGTTTGATCAAGGATGAGGACGAGATTTCACGCCTGCGCCGTGCGATTGCCATCACGGTCGAGGCCCTCAAGGCCTCCATGCAGGCCGCGAGGCCCGGCGTGTGGGAGTATCAGCTCGAAGCCATCATCGAGTACACCTTTCGGTACCACGGAGCCGAGCGAGTTGGTTTCCCCAGCATTGTGGCGTCCGGCCCCAATTCGGTAACTCTGCACTACGACAAGAACCGCCGCCAAACGGAGGCCGGTGAGCTCGTGGTCGAAGATGTCGGCGCCGAGTTCGGGTACTATAGTGCCGACCTAACCCGCACGATTCCGGTGTCAGGGCGTTTCACGGCTCGACAGTTAGCTCTATATGAGCTGGTCAGGAGGACGCAGCAGGCCGCGATTGATTCGGTGAAGCCGGGTACCGATCTGGCGACTCTCAACCGGATTGCGCGAGACTTCATGCGGGAGCACTCCGGCGATCTTTGCGGGTCCGACACCTGTGTCCGGTATTTCATTCACGGCCTGTCTCACTGGCTGGGAATGGACGTACATGATGTGGGATCGTTTGGGGCTCGGCTGGAGCCGGGGATGGTTCTGACGGTCGAGCCCGGCATCTACTTACCCGATGAGAAGCTCGGGATCAGGATCGAGGATGATGTGCTGGTCACCTCGACGGGGTGCGAAGTGCTCTCGCGCGCGGCACCCACCACCCCAGCGGAGATCGAGCTGGCGATGGGACATCGAGTTCCTTGACACCTAGATAACCGTAGGATAAAGTGCGGCGTGCTCAGGATTTCCCTCGGTTCGCGCGGATTCTTACCCCCAGGATGAACCCGTGATGCTCTTCAGGACCGTTGCCCCCCGTTCGTTACGGTCAGCCTCCGCGCTCGGTCTGCTTGCAGTGGTTCTGGTGGCGTGCAGCCCAGAGCACTATCCCCAAACGACGCTCCTGCCGCGGGGCGACTTTGCCCAAATTGCCGACCACCTCCTGGATACCACGGTCAAGTGGGCCCTGCTGGTCTTCGTCTTGGTGGAAGGGGTGTTGGTCTACAGCATTTTTCGTTTCCGCGGGAAACCGGGAGATCCCGAACCGCAACAGACCCACGGCAACACCACCGTGGAGATCATCTGGACCGTGATACCGGCTCTGATTCTGGCTGCCATCGCGGTCCCTACCGTGAAAGCGATCTTTCAGACCAGCTCCTCTCCCGGCAAGGGCTCATTGCTGGTGGAGGTGGTGGGACATCAGTGGTGGTGGGAGTTCCGGTACCCCGAATTCAACCTGACCACGGCCAACGAGCTGCACGTTCCGGTTGGTCGCACAGTATCGCTTCGCATGGGCAGCGGCGACGTCATCCATAGCTTCTGGGTTCCCCAATTCGCCGCCAAGCGTGACGTCTTTGCCAACCGGGAGACCCGTCTTTGGTTCAAGGCCGAAGTGACCGGCGAGTATCCGGGGCAGTGCGCCGAATTCTGCGGAGTCCAACACGGTCGGATGGCGTATCGGATTCGGGCTCAGACGCCCGAGGAGTTTTCCGCCTGGGTCGCGCACATGCAGAGCCTGAAGGCTCAGCCGGCTTCCACGGCCCGGGGAGACAGTGGGGTCAAGACGGCGAGCCAGGGCGCCACGGTGCAACAGTCCAATCAGGGAGCGGCGCCTTCTCAGGGAGCGGCGCCTTCGCAGGGAGCGGATTACGCCACCGGCGAGAAGCTCTTTACCGCCAAGGGATGTGTGGCCTGCCACGCCTTGTACGCGGTCAATGCTCCCAAGGGGATGGTGGGTCCCAACCTGGCCAACGTAGGGGCCCGCTCCTACATCGCGGCCGGCACCCTTAAGAACACAGACGAGAATCTGAGCCACTGGATTCGGGATCCGCAGGGCGTCAAGAAGGGGGTCCTTATGCCCAACCTGGGATTGACCGCGACGGAAGCCCAGGCCTTGGTGGCGTTTCTCCGGGCGCACAAGTAATGAAATCATCGCCGCCGGCGGACGCGGGCGGCTTTAGTACACACCGACAAGGGTTCGTATGGCAACCAGGGTCTTAGATCAGCAACGAGTCCACGCGCCAGCCGCGCACGGCGAAAAGACCGGCGTGTTGAGCTGGCTGACCACGGTTGATCACAAACGCATCGGGATTCTGTACGGTGCCACAGCCTTCTTCTTTTTCCTCATGGGAGGGGTGGAGGCGCTGCTGCTTCGGATTCAGCTCGGAGCACCGAACAACACCTTCCTGTCGGCCGAGCGGTACAACGAGCTGTTCACCATGCATGGCACAACCATGATCTTCCTGGCGATCATGCCCCTCTCTGCCATGTTCTTCAACTACATGATCCCCTTGCTGATCGGCGCGAGGGACGTGGCTTTCCCCCGTCTCAATGCGTTCAGCTACTGGGTGTTTCTGCTCGGTGGGCTGTTTCTCAACGTCAGTTGGCTATTCGGTGCCGCGCCGGACCAGGGCTGGTTTGGGTACGCCAATCTCACATCCAAGCAATTCTCGCCCGGTCCTAACGTGGACTTCTGGATGTTGGGGCTTCAGATCCTCGGCATCGCATCCCTGGCCGCGGCCGTGAACTTCTTCGTCACGGTCATCAATCTCCGCGCTCCGGGCATGAACCTGATGCGCATGCCGATGTTCGTCTGGATGAGTTTCATTACCCAGGTGCTGCTGCTGCTCGCCTTCCCAGTCATTACGGTGGCGCTGATCCTGCTCATGTTCGACCGGTTCTTTGGAACCCATTTCTTCGTGCCGTCGGGAGGCGGAGACCCGATCCTGTGGCAGCACCTGTTCTGGATCTTCGGACATCCGGAGGTGTACATCCTGATCCTGCCCGCATTCGGGATCATCTCCGAGGTGCTACCGGTGTTCTCCCGCAAGCCGCTGTTCGGGTACGCGGCGATGGTGTTCTCCGGCGTCTTCATCGCCTTTCTCGGCTTCGGGGTGTGGAGTCACCACATGTTCTCCACCGGCATGGGGCCCATCGCCGACACGTTCTTCGCGCTTACCACGATGCTGATCGCCGTGCCCACAGGAGTGAAAATCTTCAATTGGATCGGCACCATGTGGGGAGGGTCGCTCCAGTTCCGCACTCCCATGTATTTCGCAGTGGGCTTCATCGCGATGTTCATCATCGGTGGGCTTTCCGGTGTCATGCATGCCTCTCCGCCGGCCGACCTCCAGCAGACCGACACCTATTTCGTGGTAGCGCATTTTCACTACGTCCTCTTCGGAGGGAGCATCTTCGGCTTGACCGCCGGCGCGTACTACTGGTGGCCCAAGATGTTCGGGCGGATGTTGGACGAGCGACTGGGCAAGCTTCACTTCTGGCTCATGCTCATCGGCTTCAACCTGACATTCTTCCCCATGCACTTTGTGGGTCTCAACGGCATGCCACGGCGGGTGTACACCTATCCCGAGGGACTCGGGTTCGAGACCCTGAATCAGATCGAGACGGCCGGCTCATTCGTCTTGGGACTCGCGTTCGTGGTGTTCCTCTACAACATCTTTCAGTCCTGGCGCAAGCCGGCCAATGCGCCGGCCGATCCCTGGAACGGAGCCACACTGGAGTGGTCGATTCCCTCACCGCCGCAAGAATTCAACTTCCCGGAGATACCTGTAGTCCACGGGCGCGATGCGCACTGGGAGGCTAAGCGTGGCCGGACCACACCTCTCCCAGAGCCGGCCCGGGTGAGCGGAGCGGGGATCCATCTACCCAATCCATCGTACTGGCCGCTGATCACCGCGATTGGGCTTACAGCGGTGTTTACAGCGCTCATGGTCCTGGGTCACACCGGCAGCCATGTGTGGGCTGTGGTTGCGGCTGTGCTGCTGCTGTTCTTCGGAGTGTTTCGCTGGGCGTTCGAGCCGGCGGGATGAGCAAGCGCTGACTATCCACATTCTGGCAGGGGAACGACTGTGACTGCAGTTGCCCACGACGTACCGCACGGGCTCGAGCACGCCACCTCGACGGGACTGGACAGCCGAAAGCTCGCCATTTGGACCTTCATCGGGTCCGAATGCATGTTCTTCGCCAGCTTGATCTCGAACTACCTGGTGCACAAGGGACGCAGCCTGGTCGGTCCCTTCCCTCACGAGCCATGGACCTCGCCCAGCGGCGAGCACTTCAAGCCGATCCTCGAGATTCCGCTGGTCACCCTGGGCACGGCGCTTCTGCTCTTCAGCTCGCTATTCGTCGTGCTGGCGTTGAGCGGGGCGCAGCGGGGGAGCCGGAAGGCGCTCGTCGGCTGGCTCGCTGCCACCATCGCCTGTGGGATATTTTTCGTAGGAATGCAGGTGTACGAGTTCACCCATTTCGTGCGGGAGGGGCTCAAGCTCTCCACCAACTTGTTTGGGGCCAGCTTCTATACTCTGACCGGATTCCACGGCACCCACGTGACCATCGGGGTGATTTGGCTGATCACGCTCTGGATCTTGGCGCTGAGGGGCAAGATCCCACCATCCAAGTCACTCAACCTGGAAATGGCCGCGCTCTACTGGCACTTTGTGGACGTGGTCTGGATCATCATCTTCCCGGTCGTCTACCTCATCAAGTGAGTCATGGCACCATGGACGCCCATGCGAGCACCGCCGACCATACCGACCACTCGCATCCGACCGCGGGGGTCTACGCCAAGGTAGGACTGATATTATTTGTTCTCACCGCACTCGAGGTGGGACTCTACGAGATCACCTATGGCGAGCATGCGGGCGCCTTCTCGGTCGACATTCGACCGTTCTTCGTGCCGATGCTGTTGCTGCTTTCCGCCGCCAAGTTCGCCCTCGTCGCCATGTTTTACATGCACCTCAAACAGGACAGTAAGCTGTTTACCGGGGTGTTCGTCTTTCCACTCACAATTGCCGCCGTCATCATCTTCGGGTTGATGATCCTGATGGCCTACCACATGTCCTACGCCCGTTCGGGGTAGGAAGCCAAGGCCTGCTGAAGCTGAACCACTCTCCCCTGGACGTATTCGGAATCCGGCTTTCCAGCGGAGTAGCCCGTAACCAAGCCCAGAGCGATGCTCGACGATCGTCCGCGACCAACCCTGCCCTATGATTGGGCCTGGTCGATTCATCCCAGCGTTCTGATAGGCACCGGGCTTCTCGGTGCCTTGTACTTTTGGGCCGTGGGGCCCTGGCGCCGCCGACTCGGCCTCGGACCACCCCCCTCCCATTGGCAAGTCGCGTCGTTCTGCGCCGCACTTATCGTGCTGCTGCTGTCGCTCAATGGCCCGGTCCATGACCTGAGCGACTATTACCTGTTCTCGGTGCACATGGTCCAGCACCTGGTGCTGACGCTGGTCTTCCCGCCGCTGCTCCTGGCAGGTATTCCGGGGTGGGCGCTGCGTCCCCTCCTTTTCAAGCCCGGCATCCTGCCGGTCGGCCGGATTCTGAGCAAGCCTTGGGTTGCCGCACTCCTGTTCAGTCTCTCCATCGCGGTATGGCATCTGGGGCCGTTCTATGATCTGATGATGCGGAGCCACGAGGTGCACATCGCAACTCACCTCATGTTCATGGTGACAGCGACTATCATGTGGTGGCCCATCATGAGCCCGGTTCCGGAGTTGCCACGGCTCTCGCCCGGGCTCGGCATTCTGTATCTGTTTCTGGTGGGAATTCCGATGCAGGTGGTGGGAGCTTTGATAACCTTTGCCGACGAGGTGCTGTATCCCTGGTACTCCGTGGCCCCCCGGACCTGGGGGCTCACTCCTTTGGATGACCAACGATTGGGTGGGCTCCTCATGTGGGTCCCAGGGAACCTCTACCTGTTTCTGGCCATCGCCGTGTTGTTCTTCAGATGGGCCCAACAAGACGCCTGATGGGTCGGGACTAAGCTCCCGGCTGTCGGGAGGCGAGAGCCAGAAGGATCCACCCGGCCAGAAACGCGGCGCCCCCGAGCGGGGTGACGGCACCGAGCCAGCGCATTCCGGTCAATGCCAGCGCGTACAGGCTGCCGGAAAACAGCAGCGTGCCCACCACAAAGAGCCATCCAGCAAGCTGGGGCAACGTCCCAGGCCAGCGAACCGTCGCCCAGGCCACGCCGAGCAGGCCCAGGGCATGATACATCTGGTATCGAGCGGCGGTCTCGAAGATAGCCAGGTCGCCAAGGCTGATTCGGCTGCGAAGGGCGTGGGCCCCAAACGCTCCGGCGGCCACTGCCAGGAAAGCGGAGATCGCCCCAAGCGAGAAGAAAAAACGGTCCATCGTCAGCGGTGGGAGAGTCGGTGAGCCTCGAGCTCGGCCGGAGTAGGCCGGCGATCGGCCCAGGCGGCCAATAAAGCGCTGGCCACGATTATGGCGATGTCACCTATGGCTACCGCCCTCATGCTTGGCGGCGGCGGCCCCAAGGCGCTCGCCAGATAGGCGCCGAGAAGTACCACCACCAGCACGGCCAATCGCACGGGACGGACCGGATGCCGCTGTGACCTGCGGGCGAGGTATACGGCCAGGCCGATACCAAAGACCAGCAGCTCCGCTGCCCACGCCGCTGTAGGGTTCTTCCAGAGTCCCAGTCCCAGCTTCGGTGAGTCGTTCCCGAGGATCGGCAGGTCAGGGACATGGACCAGCACATCGATGGGGTAATGGGAGAACACCGCGAGCCCAACAATGGCGGAGGCTTGCCAGTGACGCTGGGTGTCCCGGGTGGGCCAGGAGTAGTACAGAGCCGCAGCCACGAGGCTCCAGGCGATGATCCCAACCAGGCTGTGGGAGATCGGGTAATCGGTGAACTCGAGGGGTATTGCCGCATCGGGTACGATGTTGGCATGCTCCCAGCCGAGCAGGAGGAACACCCCCCACAAGAGGTCCGCCAGCTGCACTGCAACGAACAGTGTCCCGAGGGAAACCTTCGGCTCCGCACGCTTGAGGGCGAGCCCGAATCCATAGTGGCCTAGGAACACGGCGGGGAAGCGCGAAAGCGGGAAAGTAGGGAAGAGTCGAGAGTCATGGGGCTTCCCCCCCCTTGAGCCATGCTCCGCCATCCACTACCAGGATGGCGCCGGTGATCCACTCGCCCGCTGGGCTTGCCAGGTAAGTGACCATCTGACCGATATCCTCGGGGGTTCCCCAGCGTCCCAACGGGATTGACTGCACAGCGTATCTCTCCATCCCAAACAGGTCGGGCGTATCACTGCCGACTGGCGTAAACGCCTTCTTGACCCCTTCGGTGGGGATGGGTCCCGGTGCCACTGCATTTACGGTGATTCGGTCGCGAGCCCACTCCAGAGCCAGCGTTCGGGTCAGCGCGTCCACGCCGGCTTTGGCCGCGGTGGCGTGAGCCATCAGCGGCCATCCACGATAATGGAGCGTCATCGAGATCGAGATGATGCGGCCAGCGCCCTGGGATTTGAGTACCGGGTACACCGCCTGGCTGCAATAGAAGGTGCCGTACAGGTCGGTTTCTACGACCGCCCGCCAGGCATTGGGCGAGAGCGTGGCACTCGGTGCATAGAAGTTACCCGCGGCATTGTTGACCAGAATGTCCAGGCGGCCGTGTTCCTGCACTACTCGATCCACCATACGGGCGACTGACTCAGGCTCGCGAACATTGACTTCCACCGCGCTGGCTTTGGACCCCTCGGCTTTGAGCTTCTCCGTCGCTGGTCCCAGGTGTTCGGGCCTTCGGCTGGCTATGGCCACGCTGGCTCCGGCCTGTGCCAGGCAACGCGCAATGCCGAACCCGATGCCGGTTCCACCCCCAGTGACCAGTGCCACTTGTCCGCCCAACAGGTCCGGCCGGAACATGGGCATCGGCTGGGTCACGAGCCCTCACTGCGGGCCGAGGCGCGCAGGGTAAACGCCTCCAGACGCAACAGAAACTCAGCTCCCTGGAGCGCCTGAAGCTGAGCGGCGCCTTCGCTCGACAACGCCTGCTCCAGGGCGCCGACTTCAGGAGCACGGCAGAGCCGCTTGATGGCCCGAATGCTCGAGTCGGTGGACGATAACAGCTCCCGGAGGATCCGATCCACGCCTTCATCCAATGTGGCCTCGTCGAGCACTTCCTCCACCAAGCCAATGGCATGCGCGGTTGGCGCGTCCAGCGTCTGATTGGTCATGAGCACCCGAAGCGCGCGTCCGACTCCAACTAGGCGGGGAAGGGTGAACGTGGATCCGCCGTCAGGCACTAGCCCCATTCGGGCGAAGGCGGACGTAAAGTTCGCGCTGGTGCCGGCGAGGCGCATGTCGCACGCGAGAGCCAGATCGAGCCCGAACCCCGCCGCCGTTCCCTGGATCACCGCGACCACGGGGATCGGGCACCGAACGATGGCGATCACGGCCGATTGAAAGTCGCTCAGGCCATGCTGGAGATCGGCGATGCTGGGGGACGCGCGAAGTGAGGTCAGCCAGTGCAGGTCGAGGCCGGAGCAGAAGTGGCCCCCGGCACCGGTCAGGAGGATGACCCGTGCCTCGCCCGCTTCTTCGATCTCGTCGATCGCGTGAGCCAGCTGCCGGGCCAGTGCCGGAGTGAGGGCGTTTCGGCGCGCAGGCCGATTCAGGATCAGTCGGTGAAGGGGTCCGCCCGCCTGGGACAGCAGCTCGTCTGACATGCTGATCTCGTCACTCGGTGTGTCGCCGCTGTGCCGCTTCTTCCGGGCGGCTGGATTCCGGATAGTATTATACGAAGAAGCTAGAGTTCAAACCCGCGGGACCCCCCTGCCCGATACACCAGCCTCGGCTTCAGCCCGGCTCATTGCAACGATCCGACCATCCGGCATCCACACCGGAAGCCGTCGACCGCCACGGTCGTGTTCTGGTAGTGGATGATGAGCCGACGATTCGCTCGGCCCTGGTGCGATACCTTCGCCGGATCGGCTGGCAGGCCGAGGAAGCAGAGGACGGCAGGGTAGCGCTGGGAAAGCTGGGACGCTCGTCCCCGGGCGACTATGGCGTGGTGATTTCCGATTTGCGCATGCCGCACTATTCGGGCGTCGAGCTCCACGACTGGCTGGCGGAGCATCGGCCCGATCTCTTTGCCGGGCTCATTATCACGACCGCCGATCTATCGGCTCCGGGCTTGAGCGAGTTCATTGCCCGGACCTCCAGGCCATTGATCGAGAAGCCGTTCGAGCTGGCCGTTCTGCGGCAGCTCATCGAGTCGGTGATCCGGGGACGGTAGCTTCAGCTCCCGGCTCCGTCCGCCACGGCCATGCCCATGGCGTGATACCCGTTGTCGACATACACCACACTGCCGGTGATGGCTCGCGCAAGGGGGCTACACAGAAAACACGCGGTGCCCCCCACATCGGTGGCGTCGATCGCGCGGGGCAGGGGCGAATTGCTGGCGGTGTACTTAATCATCATGTCGATGAAGCCGATGGCGCTGGCGGCCCGGGAGGCCCACGGGCCGGCGGAGATGGCGTTGACCCGTACCCCCCAGCGCCGACCAGCCTCGAATGCGAGCGTACGGGTGTCGGCCTCCAGCGCAGCCTTGGCCGACGACATACCTCCCCCGTAACCGGGGATTACCCGCTCGCCCGCCATGTAGGTCAGCGAGAGAAACGCGCCCTCGGGCCGCATGACTGGTGCGAGATGCCGCACCAGCGAGACGTTGCTGTATGCGCTCACGCTGATTGCGGACAGGTAGCCCTGCCGCGAGGTGTCCACCAGGGGGGACTTGACCTCCGGGGCATTGGCCAGGCTGTGCACCACGATGTCGAGGGCGTCCCCGCCGAAATCGGCCCGGATCCGTTCCGTCATCCCCGCGATACTGAAGTCGCCCACGTCTTTGTAGCGCTTGTTGTCGCGGATATCGGCCGGGGCATCGACGAGGGTATCGAAGGCAGCATCGAGGGGATAGATCCGCTCGAACTCCAGCTTGCGGCCGTCGGTCAACCGCATCGATTCCTCCATCTTCCCCCGCTCCAACAGCTTGGTGAAGATGCCGAGCGCAGGGGGCCAGCTGCCCAAACAGATAGTGGCACCGGCTTCGGCCAGCGACTTTGCGATGGCAAAGCCGAACCCTCCGTCATCCGACACGCCGGCCACAAGAGCCCGCTTACCCGATAGATCGATCGCAAGCATGCGGTAAGCTACTATTGCTCCCGCAGCACCTCCAGCGGAGCCCGTCGCACCACATCTCGGCTGTTGGCGAAGCCGACCAGCACCGTGAGGGTCACGACCAGAGCCGCCAGCCCCAGGAGCGCCAACACCGGCAGCTCATAGGCACTGTCAAAGAGGAAGTGAGCCACGGCCCAGGCCGCCAGCACGGCCAGCAGCGTAGCTACCAGCGCGGCCAGTACTCCGAGCGAGAGATATTCCGCCAAGACGATCTGAAGAATCTGGCGCCGGGTGGCTCCCATGGTTCGGAGCAGGGCTCCCTCGCGGATCCGCTGGAAGCGGCTGGTGGCGAGGGCTCCTATGAGTACCAGGGCTCCCACCAACAGGCTGAAGAGTGCCATGAAGCGGATTGCCAAGGATACCCGGTCCACCAGGCGTTCCAGCGTCTCCTGCAACAGGGATAGATCGAGAGTGGAAACATTGGGAAAGCGCTCGGCCAGGCTACGCTGAAAGCTTCCCCGCTTTGCGGCGTTATCGATGCGAGTGAGAGTGACGTAGCTGCGTGGGGCATCCTCCAGCGTTCCGGGAGAGAAAACCACGAAGAAGTTGGGCTCGAACCTGGCCCAATCGACCTCGCGGATGCTGACCACTCGTGAGGGAACCGAGACACCCTGCACATCCCACACGATCTCGTCCCCAAGTTTCAGGCCCAGCTCGCGTGCCAAGTCCTGCTCGACCGAGATCTGGCCGGAGCTCTGGCCGCCTTTCTCCCACCACCGGCCCTGCACGATCCGCTCCGACCCGACGATGGAGTCACGATAGGTCGACCGGTATTCCCGGCGAAACGCCCAGGCGTTGGATGGCTCCGATTCAGCTCGGCTGCGGTCGGCCAGGAGCTGCGAGACTGGACGTCCTTTGACCGACGCTATCCTCATCGGGACGATCGGCGTGACGGCAGTCCGCGGCAGACCGCTGGCCTCGAGCTGCTCGAGCACCGCCCCGAGCTGGTCGGGTTGAATATCGAACAGCACCAGGTTGGGACGCGCCGGTCCGCCGGTGAGTCTCAATTGACGGAGCAAGTTGTGCTGCACCAGATACAGCGTGCCCAGGAGGAATGCCCCAAACCCGATCGACAGGACCAAGGTGACCGTCTGGTTTGCCGGCCGGTACAGATTGGCCAGACCCTGGCGCCATACGTAGGCCCAGCGTTCGGGAAGCCAGCGGCGCACCAGTCGTACCAGCGCCCACGAGAAACCCCAGAGGATTATCAGCGCAAGACCGATGGCGCCGGCAAAGACCGCTCCCCGCCTCCAGCTGCCGACCTGCACCTGGGCCAAGGCGACCGTGCTCCCGGCCAGAGCAAGAAATGGGAGCACGAGCCAAAGGTCCCGGCCGCCTCGCTCCGACTCATAGGGACGCCGGAGGGCTGCCAGTGGTGGTATCAGACGCACCCGAAAAATTGGAATAGCCGCGAAGATGAATCCGATCCACATGCCGGTCCCGATGCCCAGGGCCGCAGCACCCGCGGAAAAGCTGGGGACCACGTCGACCGGCAGAAATCCGTGCAGGACCTGTGGGAGCGCCTGCTGCACCGCGATGCCAAGCAGAGCGCCGATGAGGCTTCCGGCGGTGGCCATCCCAACCGCCTCGATCAGGTACACCGCCAGCACCTCGGCACCGGTTGCGCCGAGGCAACGCAAGACCGCTATCGTCTCCATGCGCTGCCGGACCAGCACTACCGCCGCACTGGCCACTCCCACCCCGCCCAAGAGAAGCGCAATCAGTGCGACCAACCCTAAATAGCCGGTCAGGCGAGTGAGCACATCGTTCAAGTTTCGCTGATCTTCTGCTACGGTCCGGACTCGCAGCCGCTCGGGGGCGAGCAGCCGGCGATACCGCTCCGCCACCGACTGAGCCGAAGTACCGGCCGGAAGCTTGACGAAAGCCTCATACTGGACCCGAGCCCCAAACCCCAGCAGCCTGGTTTCCTCGAGATAGCGGGCTGGGAGGTACACTCGAGGCCCAAAGGCAAAGCGGAAACCGACATCACTGGGAGCACTCTCGATGGTTCCAGTGATGACGAAACGGGCTTCCCCCAGCGCGATCGTGTCTCCCAGCTGAGCAGCGAGTGCGGTGAGCAGCGCGGGATCGACGATGATGTTGTGCCCTTCCTGGAGCTGGGCCCAAGCTCGAAGCGGACGAGTCCTTATCTCGCCATAGAATGGGAAGCGGCCGACAACCGCCGCCACCTGTACCAACCGGGTACCGGCGGTACGCGGGACGTAGGCCATGGCAGAGAAACTGGTAATGCGTGCTGTCACGGAGTTTCGAGGCAGACTGTCCAGCAGCGCTTCCACTCGAGGGGAAAACGACTGTCGCCCTGCGATCGACAGGTCGGCGCCGAGCAGCGACCGGGCTTGCCGGCTGACCGATTCTTCCAGGTTGCGGGTAAAGGAATTGATGGCAACCAGCGCCGCGACCCCAACCGCGATGGTGCCGGTGAGGAGCAGCCGACGCCGGGGGGCGGCCTGCAGCTCCCGACGGGCCATTCGCAGAACGAATAAAGATCGGATCACGCTGCTGTGTCGCCCACGATACTCCCGTCCGCCAACCGGATCGTTCGACGGGCCCGGCCTGCCAGATCGAGATCGTGGGTCACCAGCACCATGGTGGTGCCGAGGTCCCGGTTCAGCCCCACCATGAGATCGATGATGGTGGCCCCGGTGGCCGCATCGAGGTTGCCGGTCGGCTCGTCGGCAAAGAGAAGCTTGGGGCGACTGCTGAATCCTCGGGCCACCGCAACTCGTTGTTGCTCGCCTCCCGAGAGTTGCGCGGGATAGTGGTGCTCCCGTCCAACCAGGCCTACCCGGGCGAGTAGCTCCCGGGCCACAGCTCTGGCCTTTGGTTCTCCTTGAAGCTCCAACGGAACCTGGACGTTCTCCTGGGCCGTGAGGGTCGGGATCAGCTGAAAAGCCTGGAAGACGAAGCCCACTTTCTCACTTCGCACCCTGGCTCGCTGATCTTCATCGAGCCGGCTGAGGTCCTGGCCGTCGAGGTGCACCGTACCGGTCGTGGGACGATCGAGTCCGGCGAGCAGGCCCAGCAACGTGGTCTTGCCGCTGCCCGACGGTCCCAGTATCGCCAGGAATTCACCCGGCTCCACTCTGAAGCTGATATCCTTCAGAACGGTGAGGTCGCGACCGGCCGAGCGATAGGTCCGGCCCAGTGATTGACTCTGCAGAATGGCGTCCGGCATTTCGAATGATACTCAGGTACATCATCCTGGTCGGATCGATGGCGGGGCTCCCTGCTTGCGAGCACCCGAGAGAGGAGCCGCCGACGAATACTCGTTCCCTGCCACCGGAGACCGACCGGCCAGCCATTCTTTTTCTCGGCACCAGCCTTACAGCGGGCCTTGGGGTGGACCCCGAGCAGGCGTATCCGGCGCTGATCCAGGGAAAGATCGATTCAGCCGGCCTGCACTTTCGGGTTATCAATGCCGGTGTAAGTGGTGAAATCTCGGCCGGAGCGCTCCGCCGGGTTGACTGGCTGTTTCGGCAGCCGATATCGGTCCTCGTGGTCGAGACCGGCGCGAACGACGGGCTCCGCGGACTCTCGACCGACTCGCTTCGGGCCAACATCCAGGGAATCCTGGATCGCGCCAAGCAGTTGCGGCCTTCACCCCAGCTGGTGCTCATCGGGATGCGGGTGCCCCCGAATTATGGCCGGGTATACAGCGCGCAATTCGCGGCGTTATACCGGAACCTGGCTGAGGCCAATCATGCCGCGCTGGTTCCGTTTCTACTCCAGAACGTCGGAGGCGTGCCGTCACTCAATCAGGCTGACGGCGTCCACCCGACGGCGGCGGGTCAGCGCATCATGGCGGAGACCGTGTGGCGGGTACTGGAGCCGCTGCTTCGGAAGGAGGTCAAGACCGGAACGACAGAAGGGTAAAAATCCTCAGGATGTCAGAAGGTTCCGGAGCGCGTCGATCGCCACATCGATCTCTTCGGTGGTGTTGTAGTAGTGGGGCGAGATCCTGAGTGCCGAGCTGGCTTCCTTCTCGTCCATGTCGATGACGGCGTCTTCCCGACTGGGCGAGCTGGTATTGATACCGCGAGAGCGGAGTGCAAGCTTAACGTCGCTCGAATCCCGGTCCAGCGCTGCAGTGACAATGGCGCAGAGCTCCGGTCCACGGTCGAGCACTCTGACTCCAGGAAGCTCGGCCAGCCGTTCACGAGTGTACGCTGCCAGCTCGCGACCACGATTCTTTGCGGTCTCCAGCCCGACGTCGAGCGCGTAGGCCACCGCGGCGCCCAAGCCGAGTACCAATGCATAGGAAAATTCCCAGGTCTCGAAGCGGCGCGCATCGGGAGCAAGCTCAAAAGCATCCGGATCGGTCCAGTCGGCACCGTGCATGTCAACCAGGAGAGGGTGGGCACCAGCAGCCAGCGCCGGGTCCGACACGTAGAGGAACCCGATTCCTCGCGGACCTCGAAGGAATTTGCGGGCTGTCCCGGCGAGGTAATCGCAGTGGAGATCGTTGACGTCCACCGGAAACTGTCCTACGGCCTGGCACGCATCCACCAGGTAGGGGACGTCTACCTCCCGACAGATCGTGCCGACCTCGGCCGCGGGCTGGACCAGGCCGGAGTTGGTCGGCACCCACGTGAGCGCCACCAGCGTGGGTCTTCTATGGGTCACCAGGCGGCGAACTGCGTCGGGATCGACGCCGCCCTCGGGCGCATCGGGTGCTCGGAGAATTTCCACCCCACGCCGCCGCGCCAGTGACAAATACATGATCTGGTTGGAAGCGTAATCCGAACGGCTGGTGAGAATGGTGTCGCCCGGTTGAAAATCGAATGCGGCCATGGCCTGAGCAAAGGCGACGGTGGAGTTCTGGACCAGGGCGATGTTCCGGCGGTGGGCGTGCAGCAGCTCCGCCACTCCGTCGTAGCTGGCCTGGATCTCCGGGGCTCTGGCATCAGCAGCTTCGTAGCCGCCGAGCCGGTCCTCCAGATCCAGATGGGCATCGATTGTCCGTCGTACCGGACGCGGCGCGAGCGCGGCACCGGCGTTATTGAGATGGATTATTCGTCCGCAGCCCGGGGTGTCGGCCCGCCAGCGGGCGAGCTCCGACGCCATTGAAAGGGTCACCGAGCGATCCATGCGCCAAGCTCCTCGATACCGCGATGCCAATGGTGCTGAAACCGTTCTCCTGCGGTGACTCGATCGTTCCGCCGCAGTGCCTCCAGAATGCTGGCGTGGTGCTGAGTCGAGAGAGTAACCCGTCCGGCGTCACGGAGGTAGGCTCGCATGTATCGGCTGGGCACCTGCCACAGATTGGTAATCATGGCACGCAGACGGGTGTTGGGGCAGCCGGACAGGAGGGTTCGGTGCCACTCTTCATCCAGCTCGACCGATCGATCGACATCACCGCGGAGGGCGGCAAGCTCGCGATCTATCTCCCTCAGGCGGAGCAGCCGGTCTGCCGGGATCTCAGCCGAGAGCTCCAGGGCCAGGCACTCGAGGGCGGCGAGGATCTGGCCGATCTCCCGCATTTCCTCGGGTCGAAGCACGGGAACACTGAAGCCGCGTCCCATGTCGGCCTCGAGGGTTCCCTCGCGCGCCAGCCGCAGGAGCGCCTCCCGAACGGGGGTGCGGCTCACCCCCAGCTGCGCGGCCATAGTGGTATCCCGGACTCGGCTACCGGGGGGAAGCTCGCCTCGATAGATCAAGGCAAGGACCTCCTGGTAAATCTGATCGCGCAGAGGTTGTCGACTGATCATAGGTCCTCAGACACCGCAGGAACTGTATTCTGTATACAGTATACTCCGGGACTAGAACTCACAATACTAAGGAGCAGTCATGTTTAAAGCCGTGGTCCTAGTCTCCACCTTGGCTGTAGCGGCACACCCGCTTCGCGCCCAATCCGAAATAGCACTCAAGCAATACTTCGAGGGGAAGACCGTTGCCCCCAAGCTGGCGATGCCCGGCACCGAAGACGGGGTTGATATCTACCCGGATACGGAACGGCCGTTGGACTACCCGAAGTACGCCAATCGGCTCAAGAACAACGGGACGGCGATCAAAGCTGGTGAGTCCGTCACGATTACCAAGATCAAGGTGAAAACCAAGCTCATCGAGTTTCAGCTCGGCGGTGGGGGTTACGGCACTTTTGGCGACGAGACCTCCAGCAATGTTCCCGTTGCCGACGCGCCAAAGACCAAGCGGGAGAAGGATCTCGAGGGAATGGTCAAGCGGGAGACCGATCCTGCTCAGAAGCGCTCGATGCAGGAGGAGCTCGACGATTTACGGGCGGAGCGCGAGCGGGAGAACGCACGGAACCGGTCAACGGTGGCCGAAGCGGAGGAGCATAGAAAGCAAAATGTGCGACAGCGTCGGCTGGAAGGTGGGTCCCGGTTCAACCTCAGGTACCCGGCGGGGGTGCCAGCTCAGGCGTTGAAGCCGGAGTCGGTGATCGCGGCACTGGCCGCGTACGTGGATTTCGATCAGATGCAGCGATCAGCCGAAACTCCACCCTCCATTCCGCGCCAGGGCGCGCCAGTGGCATCCAGTGGCCGAGTCCCTCGTAAGGGCATGCTCCTCGCGGAGGTGGATGCCGCCCTTGGCTCCCCAGCGACCACCAGTGAGCGAAAGGAAGGCAGTCTGCGGGTCCAGACTCGCGAATACTCCACACCCGATGGGCGAGTGACCGCGGAGTTCGTCGAGGGGGTCCTGATCCGCTACCGTCTGACCTCGGACTGACCCTTACTCCAGTTTCGCGTCCAGGTCGAATTGCACGTTGCCCTGTAAGGCTCCCGAGACCGGGCAACCCTTCTTCGCGGCCTCCGCTGCCTGAGTGAAGCCCTGCTGATCGATTCCCGGGACCTTGCCCCGCACCTCCAGACGCATGCGGGTGATCTTGAATCCATCTCCCATCTTCTCGATGGTGCACGAAGCCTTGGTACTGATCCGCGTGGGCGGCGTGCCCGCCTTCTCCAGACCGGCCGACAGCGCCATGCTGAGACAGGCTGCATGGGCAGCTGCGATCAACTCCTCGGGGTTGGTGCCTCGCGCTCCTTCGAATCGAGTGGGAAAGGAATAGTCTCCTTCGAAGAGACCTGAACCGGCCTTGAAGTGGCCGCGTCCCGTCCTGAGACCACCTTCCCACACTGCGTTAGCACTACTGGTCGGCATTGCTGTCTCCTTGAATGTCTTGGATTCGGTTCCGGTCAACTCACCGGTTTACCGTCTGCATCGATCAGCCGGATCTCTCCCAGCTTGAGCTCCCGGATGCCCGGCTCGACCTTGGAGCGATCACCCACCACGACCCAGACCAGCTGATCTGGGTGAACCACGGTGGCTGCGGCCGTAGTCAAGCTCGGGATGGTTTGAGACCGGACCTTCTCGGCAAAAGTATCATAGTAGCGATCGTCCAACCCGAACGTGACGATGTCTTCGATGGCTCCGGCCAAGGCAGCCATCGTCTCCCAGGAGCCGGGAAGCGTCAGTGTTAGGGCGGCCTCGGCCCGGCTCAACTCAGCCGGTGTAATCGGTTGATCGCGCACGATCCCCCGAAGCTCCCTATCCAGTTCCGCCAGTGACTCCTTGGTCTTGTCAGTCTGCACCGGGGCATATGCCACGAACGGGCGCTGCCCTCGGGCATCCCGGAGAAAAGTGTAGGCGCCATACGCCCAGTGCTTATCCTCTCGGAGGTTCATGTTGACTCGGGAGCTGAAATCGGCGCCGAGGACGCCGTTCATAGTTTGGATGCTGACCTCGTCGGGGTTCGATTTTGGCGGGGCAATGTTGCCGGCGATGATCAGCGACTGCAAGGAGCCGGGCCGATCGATCAGGTATACCACCGGCCGGGGCTGCTGTCCGACCGTAGCGATGTTTTTTGAAGGCACATCCCCCGGTTTCCAAGCGCGGAACAGTCGCTCCAGCTTGGGTTGGATCTCCTCCAGTGTGGTGGCACCCACGACGATGAGGGTGGCGTGATTGGGCTTGAACCACGCCTGGTGAAAGCGCACCAGATCGTCCCGCGTAATCTTCCGAGTCGACTCCTCGGTGCCTGATCCGGTCCACGGGTTAGCGTAGGCGTGTCCCGAACCGTAGAGCAACCCAGGGAACACCCTGAGCGCCAGCCCCACGGGATCGGCTTTTTCCTGCTGGATCTGGGCCAGACGCTGTCGCCTGAGACGTTCGAAGTCGGCGCGAGGGAAGGATGGATGGAGAATGACGTCGGCGTAGATGGCGAGCGACGGCTCGAGATGCTCCTTCAACGCCTCCAACGATACTGTCGACACATCGAGCCGTGAGCCGCTTCCCAGATTGGCGCCCAGCTGTGCCAGCTCATCGCTGATCTGGAGCGAGCTCCGCGTGCTGGTCCCCTCGTCGAGCATGGCCATGGCCAGGCTGGCCGTGCCGGGGATGCCGGACTGATCGGCAGCGTACCCGGCATCCAGCAGCAGGTCGAAGCGGACCTGGGGTATCGATGGACGCCGCGCCAGCACGATTTTGAGCCCATTCGACAGGGTCGCCCGCTGAAGCTCCGGAAATTTCGCATCCGGTGGAGTGCCGGCCTCGGGTGGCTTGGAGCGGTCCGCACCCTGCTTGGCGATGTGGTAGTCAGGGAACGGATGCACTTCCAGGGTATAGACTCCATCGCTCAGCCACTGACGAGCCGAGCTGGTGAGCTGTGCGGTGGTCGCGGTGCGAACCCGCTCAAGCCGGACTTGGTAATAATCGGGCCGGCCGGTAAAGATCTCGCCCTTGGCGAGCACGTCGGACTTGCCGCCGAACCCGCCGATGCGCTCGATCCCCCGGATAAATCCGGCTCGATACTGCGTCTGCACCCGTCTCAGCTCCGTTGCTGTGGGTCCGCGAGCGAGTAGCTTGGCCAGCTCCTGGTCCGCGGCCTTTTCGACTCGGCTCAGCTCCACACCTGGGCGAGCAGTGGCGTCAATGACGAACAGGCCGCCAATCTCCCGGAGATTCACCGTGGCGGACACATCGGTGGCGATTTGATCATCATATACCAGTCGCTTGTAGAGCCGTGAGGTCTTGCCGCTGCTGAGAACGTCACTGACCAAATTCAGATAATCCGCGTCGGCTGTACCCCACCCGGGGATATTCCAGACTTTATATAAGCGAGCCTGTGGTACCCGGTCCTGCATGGTGCCGCGCTGGCTTCCAGTCCGCTTGGAAATCCACGCTTCCTGGCGGGCCACCGGCGGCCCCGCCGGGATGTCGCCAAAGTATTTCTCGACCTTTTGCCGGGCCACCTCGGGCGTGACATCTCCCGCCACGACCAGGACTGCATTCGCAGGCCCGTAATAGGTGCGAAACCAATCCTTCACGTCATCCAGCTTGGCAGCGTTGAGATCGTCCATCGAGCCGATCACGGTCCAGGAGTAGGGGTGATTCGCCGGGTAGAGCTTCGGCGTAAGGAAGTCCCACACCTTCCCATATGGCTCGTTCTCATCCTGCCGTTTCTCGTTCTGCACCACGCCTCGTTGCTCGTCCAGCTTGGCCTGGCTGATGGCACCGACCAGATGCCCCATCCGGTCTGATTCCAGCCACAGGACCAGATCGAGAGCGCTGGTCGGCACGTTTTGGAAGTAATTGGTTCGATCCTCGTTGGTGGTACCGTTCAGGTCCGTGGCCCCGGCCTGCTCCATCGTCCCAATGAAGTCCTTATCGTGGTTCTCGCTCCCGTTGAACATCAGATGCTCGAACAGATGAGCGAAACCAGTACGACCCGGCCTCTCGTTCTTCGAGCCGACATGATACCACACGTTGACGGCCACGATCGGCGCCTTGTGATCCTCGTGTACGATGAGCGTCAGTCCATTCTTCAGCACGAACTTGGTGTAAGGGATCTGGACGGGACTCGACGCCCGCATTTGGGCGGGAGTGGTCGGGGCGGATAGACTGCCGATGCAAAGGACCAGAGAGAGTGCGGCCGGCCTGCGAAGGGACACGGGGGACCTCAATGTAGGTGGAAATGCAAGCTGAAACCGGTGCCAAACCGATTTTGGATTTCCCGACGAGTAGTGAAACGAAAAGTGTCAGCCGGGCACTCGAGCGCCTGAGGTGATTCCGGCCCGGGGCACCTGGTTGAACCCCACCCAATATCGCGCGACGGCGTGGATCGTGGTCCGGAATTCATCATGTCGCACGGGTTTTTGGACGCAGCTGTTGGCCCCCAGCTGATAGCATTGCGCCAGCTCGCGGGGATCGGCTGAGGGTGTGAGTATGACCACCGGCACCGTGCTGGTCCGGGTATTGGCCCGCAAGGCGCCCAGCACCTCGAGCCCGTCGATTTTCGGCAGCTTGAGATTCAGGAGTACCAGGCCGGGAACGGGTGCGTTCAGAAGATGTTGAAACGGGCCCCGTCCAAACAGGAAGTCGAGTGCTTCTTCTCCGTCGCGAACGATTTCGATGCGGCTTTTGGGGTAGAGCTCCCGAAGCGGCTTGAGGGTAAGCTCCGCCTCGAGGGGATTGTCCTCGACCAGAAGGATGTCGGTATGGTGTGAGGCAGTCATCCTCGCAGCTGGTCCGCTACTCGGCCCCACTGATGCGGCTCGCGTCTCTAACCCGCGAGCGGCGATCAGGCAACGGCGCCGTGCTATGACTCCGGTCCCGCTGCCCTGCGACCGCACTGCCGAGCGTCAGGTAGAAAGTAGCGCCTGTGCCTGGCTCGGCTTCAGCCCACACCCGGCCACCGTGCTTCTGGGCAATCCGCTGGACCATGGCCAGACCCGCACCGTTGCCTTCGAACTCGTCCGGCCGGTGCAGCCTCTGGAAGACTCCGAACAGCTTGCCGGCATACGCCATCTTGAATCCCACTCCGTTGTCCTCTACGGCGAGCCCGGCTTGCCCCTCCGTATCGACCGGGCGTACCCGGATCGTCGCATGCTGCCGGGGACGGGTAAACTTGACCGCGTTCGACAACAGGTTGGTGATCGCGATCTTGGCCAGTGCCGGATCACACTCGACGGTGGGTAGCTCCTCCAGCTCCCAGGCAATGTCTCGGCCATCACTCTGGGCCCGTAGCCCGGTCACCACATCTTCCACCAAGGTGGTCAGCTTCACCTCGCGGCGAAGCACGTCCTGCCGGGCTATGCGGGACAGCCCAATGAGATCCTCGATCAAGCCCGCCATGTGCTCGCCTGCCTCGCTGATGCGGCGGGCATAATGGTGACCTGCTGGGTCGAGTCGGCTCCCGGATTCTTCCAGGAGCTGCTGGGAGAATCCAATCAGCTGGCGCAGGGGCCCTCGGAGGTCGTGGGATATGGCATACAGCAGGGTCTCGAGCTCGGCAGTAATGGCCCGGAAGGCCGCTCCCCGATCTGCCAGTCTGCGTTCCAACTCCCCCCGTTGGTGAGACAACTCCTCTCTGAGTCGCGCTTGTTGAATGGCCACCGCGAGCGGCGTCGCAATCTCGAGGACGATGTCCCGATGCTCGGTATCGAAAGCTGAAGGATTCGATCCGGCTACCCTGACCTCGCCGATAGCTTCACCATCGACCACCAAGGGGACCGTCACCACGGAGCGCATGCCTTCCGCCAGCAGCAGGCGATCGACCGGTGAGGTGTCCTTTACGGCGGACAGGTCTTCGGTGGAGCGGATCGTGGCGTGCTGCAGCACTTCTAATGCTGCCAGGTCGGTCAGCGGCATAGTCGTTTCCGGCAGCCGAGATCCGGCGGCATAACCCGCAATCAGATGAGCTTGGCGCGACTCGAAGTCGAATAGAGTAATACTGCAGCGCTGACACGGTACCATACGCCGCATCCGCGCCAGCGCAGCGCTGGCAATCTCAGCCGGTGATTGCGCCGCGAGAATGGCCTGGTCCATGTCGTGCAGCATGGTCAGCCGCTCAGCGGAGCGCCGGAGCTGCTCCTCGGCCTGCTTTCGCTCGGTGATATCAGTGACCATCCCCACGGTCCCTGCCAAGGCTCCGTCTTTCCCGAGAATGGGACTGGACGACACCAGACCCCACCGTTGCCCTCCGTTACGCCTGCGGAAGCGAAGATCCTGACTCTGTGGTGCCTTGGATCCACGGCGGCTCAGAGACCGCTGGGCCTCGGCTCTGGAATCGGCTTCCATAAATTCATAGACCGTTCGTCCCAGTAGATCGCCGTCGCTGTAGCCGAGCATGTCAGCCATGCGCTGATTGGCGTAGGTGATCACGCCGCGATCGTCGGCGACCCAGATACCCTCTTGTGCGACATCCACCAGCTGCTTGAACCGTTGCTCGCTTTCCTGGAGGGCACGGGTACGCTCCTCCAGCCGTGTCTGTCGCCCCTCATAAGCGGCGGCATGTCCCAGCGCCGCACCCATCAAGCCACCCAGCAGGCGGAGTGCCTTGGCATCTCGATCCGAAAAGGCCCGCACCCGGTCGGACACCACTTTGAGCACCCCGAGTATCCTCTGCTCGTCCCGAAGCGGCACCATGAGCAGTGAATGGATTCCCTGGTCACGGTAGTTGTTGTGGTGGATGCGAGGATCGCTGAAGGCGTCGTCGGACTGCTGGAGCTCACCGCTCTGAATGCAGATGCCGGACAGACTGTTGTCCAACCTGAGTCGGGGGGCGTCGGTCCCGACCTGCACCACAGGCACCAGCTCCTCACCCTCGATCACTTCGATCACGGCTCCGGTCGCGCCAGTGAGTGCTCGGCTGCGCTCGGTGATCACCCGCATCACCATGTTGGAGTCGAGGCCGGCCGCCGTCACCGCCTGCTCCACTTCGAGCACCGCCTGAAAGAGCTCGGTGTCGAGCCGCATGGCCTCTTCCGCGAGCTTGCGCTCGGTGATGTCGATCTCGGTGCCCAGATACCCGATTTGGTGTCCGGTCTCGTCCCGCATCGGCTCCCATGTGCTGGAACACCAGCGGGTCACACCGAACCGGGTGACCACTCGGTACTCCTGGTCCCTGAGAGAGCCACCCTGCGCCAGCCGGTCCCATTCAGCCAGGATCGCTGGCCGGTCTTGGGGATGGATATAGGAGAGGAACTCCTGGTCCCGCACTTCATCTTCCGGATAACCAGTGAGTCTCTCAAACGCTGTATTGATGAACTTGAGCTGCCGGTCCATGTCGTAGGCGATGACCGCCTCGCGCATGGTGGCAGTCACCGTTTCCAGCTGACTACGGACCTCGGCCCTGGCACGCTCGGCCCGGCGGCGCCGCTTGTGTTCGCCCCAGAGTAACGCCATGAGCACTAGGATAAGTCCCAGCGCCGCACAGCCTATGAGCCAGAAATTGAGCGGTAGAGAGTCGATTGGGACCACTGATCCTGGCAGGTTGGAGTCAGCAGGGCCGAGCCTGGGCTTGCCGGCTCCGACCCCACGCCCGACTCCCCGAAGATACATCTGCACGGGCCCGTGGGCGAGGAGCCTGCTACCGCTGGATACCCGTGTTACCTACTGTTCCCCGATGGCTTTCCTGGACACCAAACAAGACCGAGCCGCCCTCCTCATTTTCGTCCTGGGGCTGGGGGTTCTTTGGGCCCTGTGGCCCTTCAGCACTGGGCTGATTGGGGCCCCCGTCCTGTACGTGGTGTTCGAGCCGGTCCACCGCTGGCTGGGCCATCGAATGCCCCCCCGGCTGGCAGCAGGGCTCGTGGTTCTGTTGGGAATTCTCTTGGTTCTGGGGCCGGGAGCGGCGTTCGTCGGGGTGGTCGCCGGGGAAGCGCAGGACATGGCCTCCGGGGTGATCCGGAGTCCGCTGGTAGCCCGCCTCAGAGAGCTCCGAATCGGACCCTATGATGTGGGAGCTCAGATCGAGTCGGCCGGAACCCGACTGGTCTCCTGGCTGGGCACCAGCGCCCTCGGGCTGATCGGGACGGCCACCCGGCTCGGCATCCAGCTCACCATCTGCTTTTTCGGTCTCTTCTATCTGCTGTTGGCCCCCCGGTCTGCCTGGAAAGGGGTTCGCCCGTTCATCCCCTTCTCGGCCCAGAACGCCGAGCGCTTGAGGGAGCGCTTCCGCGACGTGACCATTTCCACCTTGATCGGCACCGGTCTCACCGCCGCGGTTCAAGGTCTGCTGGTGGGACTCGCCTTCTGGCTTACCGGAATTCCTAATGCCCTGTTCTGGGGTGTGGTGACCATCGTTCTGGCGATTCTTCCGGTGGTGGGGAGTGGTCTGGTTTGGGGCCCGGGAGCGATCGCTCTGGCGATCGAGGGCCGATATGGAATGGCCATCGGATTGGCACTGTGGGGAGTCATTGTCGTAGGAAATGTCGATAACATCATACGGCCCATGGTCTTCCGACGTTGGGCTCAAATCCATCCTTTCATCACCATCATCGGCGCTTTCGCCGGTATCAATTACTTCGGGCTGCTCGGTCTGCTCATAGGTCCCCTGGCGATCTCTTACTTCTTCGAGCTGATCCGGATGTACCGGGAGGAATACCTTCTGGAGGAAGAGATCGAGGTGTCGGAGGTCTCCCATGCCAGAACCAGAACACGGGCACGCCCAGGATGATGAGTCCGGTGCCTTTGATCGCGTTGGTCGGATTCGACATGATCGAGCCTATCACGACGTAAATCGCGGCTAGTAAGAAGACCATGAGGCCGGCTGGAAATACCGGCATCCGAAAACCGCTCTCCCCCCGCTCCAGGGTGCCGTCGAGTCGGCGGAAGTAAAAGAGGGTCGACGTGGTTAGGGCAAAGAAGATCCAGTCCCCGAAGACCACATAGTCGAGCAGATCGCCGTAGCGTCCTGTAAGAGTCAGGATGATCGCCCAGCCGCCCTGCAGCAGAATGGCGGCTGCTGGGGTGTGATATCGAGGATGAAGCCGTCCCAGGCGGGGGAAGAAGACTCCGTCAGCAGCCATGGCTTGATAGACCCGCGGAGTGACCAGGATGACGAGACTCAAGAAGCCGAAAGTCGAGACTGCGATTCCCGCGGCTATCATGGTTGCACCCGTGGCACCGAGGACTATCTCCATGGCGTCTGCCGCTGGAGCCTTGCTCTCCGCCAATCCGGTAATGCCCAGAGTCCGCAGGTATACCACATTTGCGAGCAGGTAGACTGCAACCACAATCGTTACTCCCAAGACGAGAGCCAGCGGCAAATTGCGCCTCGGCTGGACCAGCTCCTCCGCTACAAAGTTGGTCTGCTGCCATCCTCCAAAGGCAAAGAGGACGGGAACCAACCCAGCTCCAACGGCCAGTAGAAGCCGTGTACCGACGAGTGGCGGCGCCGGTGCAGATGGGGGTGTCGCTCCGCTCCAGCTGAACCCCGCCACGACGAGGCATACCAGAGCAGTCAGCTTGAGAATCGTGAACAGGTTCTGGGTCAACGAGCCTGGCTTCACCCCCAGGTAGTTGATGCCAGAGAGCAGCATGATGGCGCCGATTGCCAGCGGAGTTCGAGCCGCCGCGGGCCAGCCGAGCGTCGATACGGCGTAGGTAGCGAAGGTGACAGCAACGGCCGCAATGGCTCCTGTCGCAATGACCAGCAAGAGGGCCCATCCATACAGGAAGGCAGGCAGTGGACCGTACGCTTCGCGGAGATAGGCATATCCGCCACCGGCGACGGGCCGCCGCGCGCCCAGCTCGGCAAAGGCCAAGGCTCCCAGCAGCGCGACCACTCCGCCGAGGCCCCACACTGACAGCGTGAGCCCTGGACGGGGCACTCGCTGGGCGACGATGGCGGGGTTGAGAAAAATTCCTGACCCTACGATGCCGCCGACGACCAGCATGGTTGCGGAGAAGAGTCCCAGTCTCGGCTGATAGCCGGCCGGACGATTTCCCTGGCGCGCACTGGCTTCGGCTGATGTACCTTCAAGCATGAAACGCTCCGGTGTTCGTCCCGCCGTCATTGCTCGACCGCAGAGATGATAGCCGCACTGCCAACTCGCCGGCTGGGTCGCACCGAACTGCACCTGAGCACCGTCGGTTTCGGCGCCTGGGCCATAGGCGGGGGTGGCTGGGCGTTCAGTTGGGGACCGCAGGACGACGCAGCTTCGATTGCCAGTATTCGCTACGCCATCGAGCGCGGTATCAACTGGATCGACACCGCCGCGGTGTATGGTCTCGGTCACTCGGAGGAGGTGGTCCGGCGAGCGTTGGAGGGGATTCCAGTCGCGGACCGTCCCTATCTCTTTACCAAGTGCGGTATGGTTTGGAATGAAGGGGACCGAGGCGCAGCCCCCCGGCAGGTGCTCGAGCCGGGATCGATTCGCGCCGAGTGCGAGGCCTCGCTTCGCCGACTCGGTGTCGAGCAGATCGATCTCTATCAGTTTCACTGGCCCGACCAGACCGGAACGCCGATCGAAGATTCGTGGCGCACGATGGCGGCCCTGGTGGAGGAAGGGAAGGTCGCTGCCATTGGCGTGTCGAACTTCGATGTCGGTCTGCTGGAGCGCTGCGAGGCAGTGCGCCACGTCGATTCCCTTCAGCCGCCCTTCTCTCTCATTCGGCGCCAGGCCGCGGAGGCCGAGGTCCCCTGGTGTGCTTCCCACCGCACCGGGGTGATCGGGTACAGTCCGCTCCAGTCCGGTATCCTGACGGACAGCTTTTCTCTCACCCGGCTCGAGTCGCTTGCTCCGGATGACTGGCGGCGCCGGTCAGCCGAGTTCAAACCACCCCGAATCAATCGCAACCTGGCGTTGCGGGACGCTCTCAGGCCCGTAGCGCAGCGCCATGGTACCACGGTGAGCGCAGTGGCCATCGCATGGACCCTGGCGTGGCCCGGTCTGACCGGTGCC
>DASSED010000107.1:0-4700 GCA_035695405.1 Gemmatimonadales bacterium | reverse complement strand
CTCGTTGGGCCAGGGAGCGTATCCTACCAGGTCGCCCAGGTGGTAGGTGGCAGTGATTCCGGGCTGGCGGCCGATGTGCTCGAGCACGGCTTCCAGTGCGGGCAGGTTGGCATGAATGTCCGAGATCAGTGCGTATTTCATTGCCGGGATCCTGCGGTGAGTCCCACCTGACCGATGGCTTTCATCTTGGCCTCAAGAATGAGACGATTCAGCTTCTCGACCGGCAGCATCAGCAGCAGATCGATGCGGCGGCTGATAAGGGTAAATGCTTCACGGAAGGCACGCCGCTTGTCCTGTTCGTCTCCTTCTACCGCTGCTGGATCAGGCATTCCCCAATGCGCCAGGATAGGTTGCCCCGGGAATACCGGACACGCCTCACGGGCCTTGTCGCAGACCGTGATGACGAAGTCCCAGCGTTCGCGCTCAACTCCTTCCAGTCCGCGAGGCTGCCGTCCGGCCCACGCGATACCAGCTTCAGCCAGCAGTTCAAGGGCGTAGGGATTGACCCGGGCTGCGGGACGGGAGCCGGCACTCTCCGCCAGGAAGCGTCCCCGGCTCTTGCGGTTAAGAATCGATTCCGCCATCTGGCTGCGGGCGGAATTGCCGGTACAGAGGAACAGCACCCGAAAGACGCGATGGTGGGCCGGCCGGATGTTACCTCCTCACGCTTTTGCGCAGATGACTGATTTTCTAGTTCGGCTTCCGCGCCCGGACGAATGCTCCCATCACCCGACCACTCACCTCGCGAGCCACTACCTCGGTGTTGAGTCCGGCGCCCGCAAGGAACGCCTTGGCGTCCTCGAACTCATAGACCCGAGTCGACTCGAGGCCGATGGCGTCAAAGCCGGCTTGCTGCAGGAGTTCGTGGTACTCGCGCTCGGTCAGGGCCCCCGCCACACACCCAACCCAGAGCTCCATGTTGCGCCGGATATCGGCCGGCAGCTCGCCCCGAACTACCACGTCGGAGACGGCCAATCGGCCCCCGGGCTTGAGCACCCGGAAGGCTTCGCGGAGCGCTTGTCTCTTATCGGCGGAGAGGTTGATCACGCAGTTGGAAATGATCACGTCGACTGAGTTATCCGGGAGTGGAATGTGCTCGATCTCGCCTTTGAGGAACTCGACATTCGGAATTCCGGCCTTCTGCTGATTCTCGCGGGCGAGCGCCAGCATCTCGTCGGTCATATCCAGGCCGTACGCCTTGCCGTTCGGTCCGACCCGCTGCGCTGAGAGCAAGACGTCGATCCCGCCACCTGAGCCCAGATCGAGGACCACCTCACCGGCGTGCAGCTCAGCCAAAGCCGTCGGGTTGCCGCACCCCAGCGAGGCGAGCACCGCGCTCTCAGGTAGAGTCACCGTCTCGGCTTCGCTATAGAGGTTCGACGAGATCGGATCATCCGCGTTGCCACCGCAGCAGCTGGTGGAACAGCAGGAACTCGTTCCCTTCTCCATAACCTGGCGCGCAGCCTGACCGTATCGCTGACGAACCGTGGCTTTCACGTCCTCGCTACTCATCGCAGGCTCCTTAATCAAATTCGGTTGATATGTTTCAGAAAAAAATGCGCTCAGCAGCACCCATTCTTCCGCTCGCCCGGAGAAGGGTTAGCAGCCAGCGACTCGACCAACTCCGCCACCTGGCTCAACGTCTCGTGGTTCAACGTGTAATACATCCAGCGCCCGTCCCGCCGGTCAGTGACCAGCCCAGCGTCCTTCAGCACTCTTAGATGAAATGAAAGGCGGGACTGGGCGGCATCGAGCGCGTCGGTCAGGTCACACACGCAGCGCTCCCCAAAACGCAGCCGTTCCAGTATCGAAAGACGCGTCTCGTCCGACAGCGCATGAAACAGCCGCGCCGAGAGTCCGGTATCCGGTCTAGTTCGAGTCGCCATAGTTGTATTATATCAAGTATTTTTGATATGTCAATGGTCGGCAACCATCTTCGGCCCAACTCATCTCCTACATACCGGCCGAGAGCTGCGCCTACGGCGTCGGCGGCGGATTGAGGACCAGCGCGGTGCGCTCCAGCACCTGGCTTCGCTCCTGCTCGCATACTTGCGGTGCTTGGTCACTCATGGCAGCGGGGGCTATCCAGCGGCTAGTGGATTTCACTTCCGAATTGGTATTGTCGCCCTGGATTTGGTACTCCACCCGCACGTGGCACGCGGTCGAGGTGCCCAGCTTGGCGTTGCTCCCCGGCCAGCGTGTGGCAACAAACCGCCCACCCGTAGAATCTGCCACGTCGATGGTGAACTGCTCACCGGTGAGTGCCCGCCGCGCGCGGACGAAGGCCGAGTCGCGGGAGGCGGGAACCGGTGTAGCGCTCCGGGACTCCGGGCCGGCCATGAGTCCGCTGCATCCGGCACACGCCACAACTAGGACCACGCAGGAACGGGGCGACAGCACATGCGCCATGAGATGCCTCGAGTGAATGGCTTCGGATAGCTCCGGCCGCTGGGGCTGAGCTCGACGGTGAGAATTCTTGGGGCGCCGGGTCCCGGGCGGAACACGAGCAGGCAACAGCTGAGTAACGAAGTGGCACACGCCCACCGATCACACGCGCGACCTTTACGCGTTTGTTACTCGAAGTCGGAAGACCCGTGACGGACTTTCAGCTTTTTACTCGCGTTCCGGACAGATTATCAGTCACCCCCACCACCAAGGGACATATGACCCAGCAGGCGCGTAGGCTTCTCGGTACCCTGGGAACGCTGGTCGGGTTGCTGGCTTCCACGGCGGGCGCACAGACAACGTATCCCAACGTCAAGCTCACCGGCCGGCTTCAGGAGCAGTTCTATTATTTCGACAACGAGCCCTACGCGGCCACCGTTGGAGCCAAGGACAACTTCTTTACCCGCCGGGCCCGTATCGAAGCACGGGGCAACATCTCCGAGAACGTCATCGTCTACATCCAGCCGTCGTTCGAGGGCGGACGGAACCTGAGCAGCGTGGCTACGGCATGTACCTCCACGCCGGTGCCGGTCGGCGGCGGGACCCCCACGATCACCTGCCGCACCACCGGCCGGAGCGGGCTCCGGCTACGCGACGCCTGGATCGACGTTCGGTTCAGCCCCGAGGCCAGCAAGAGCGCCCTCTATCTCCGGGCCGGTCAGGAAAAGCGCCCGTACAGCCGCTACGAGCTGACGTCGTCGAACAACCTGGTGTCGATCGAGCGCGGCGCCGGTCAGGGGCTGGTCCCGCGGGCCTCGAACGATCTCTTCACCGCCAACGGCTTCGTCTCCCATGATGTGGGCGCCAGCGTGCGGTATGAGTACAAGCTGGACGACGCCGGCACCCGCCTGGTCACCCTGAAGGTCGGTGCCTATAACGGACAAGGCGAGAGCCTCAACGACGTCAACAACAAGAAGAGTTTCGGCGCGCGAGCCACCGCCGGCGTGTATTCAAAGCTGGACATCGGCGGATCCTGGTTTGCCCACGACGCCATCGTCACTGTCGGGTCGACCATTGATTCGGCCTTCACCAACTACGCCTGGGGCGTTGATGCCCAATGGGGCAAGCCGGGGGACGAGGGCTTGTACGTCCTGGGCGAGTACCTCGACGGCAACGACGCCACGGCCGCAAAAAACAAGATCCGTGGAATCCAGGGGCTCGCGGCATACAACTATCGGTTCACTAGCCCAACGTCATGGCTTTACGCCATCGAGCCAGCCTTCCGGATCGATATCTCCGACCCCAATACCGACGCCGATAGCGACCGGTCCACGTTGATCACGGCAGTGCTGGGCATCTATATGTCCAGCAAAGCACAGCTCCGCGTAGCCTACGAGCGCCAGAGCTTTCAGGACGACGTGACCCCGTCCATCAGCGGAGTGCGGAGCGCGTTGACGGTGAATTTCTAGAGATCACTTCGCTTCGCTCAGGATGACAGCTCATGGGAAACACGACAGGAGAGCAGAGATGAATCGCAGCCTACTGATCATTAGCGGATTGCTTGCCTGGGCGGGACCACTTGCCGCCCAGAGCCTAACCGGCGCCGGGGCCACCTTCCCCAATCCGATCTATACCAAGTGGTTCGACGCCTACAACAAGAAGACCGGCGTGCAGATCAACTACCAGTCGATCGGGTCCGGCGGTGGCATTCGCCAGTTCACCGAAGGCACGGTCGACTTCGGCGCCAGCGATGGCCCGATGAACGAGTCGCAGATTCAGGCGGTGAACGGCAACGTGCTCCACGTGCCCACCGTGCTCGGAGCTGTGGCCGTGACGTACAACCTGCCCTCACTGGGCGACACCAAGCTCAAGTTCGATGGCAATCTTCTGGTGGACATCTTCATGGGACGAGTCACCAAGTGGAGCGATCCCGCCATCGCGAAGCTCAACCCGGGCGTGAAGCTGCCGGACATCGACCTGATCGTGGTGCACCGTTCGGACGGCTCCGGCACCACGTACGTCTTTACCGATTACCTCAACAAGTTCTCGCGCGAGTGGAAGGACAAGGTGGGCTTCGCCACGTCGGTCAACTGGCCCACCGGCCTGGGCGGCAAGGGCAACGAAGGCGTGACCCAGCAGGTGAAGCAGACCGAAGGCGCCCTGGGCTACGTCGAGCTGATCTATGCCATTTCCAACAACCTGCCGTACGCCCAGGTCAAGAATGCGGCTGGAAACTTCGTGACTCCGTCGCTCGAGAGCGTGACCGCAGCCGCAGCCGGGGCCAAGCTGTCCAAGGATACCGATTTCCGAGTCTC
>DASSED010000106.1:0-10823 GCA_035695405.1 Gemmatimonadales bacterium | reverse complement strand
ATACCGAATCGGAGATATTCCCGCTCGATCACGGCCAGTGAGCGCGGCGCCAAGAGCCGCCGGCCTACACCCGTGGCAAACAGCCGGCGCCCGTATCGGCGGGCGACGAAATACACGCCCGCGGCCCCAGCGAGATTGGCGATCCAGGTGACGAAGAACACTCCCAGAGGAGTGGTCACATGACGATTGGAGAGAAAGGCCCCGAGGGCAACCGCCGCGTCGGATGGGACCGGAGGGATGATGTTTTCCACCGCGGCCAGCAGTGCCAGCACAGAGTAGACGGCCGCAGGCGGAAGTTGTGAGATCCACGCGAGCAGCGATTCGATCAGCGGTCCTCCAACGTCACGACGGCTATGACCGCGATCCCTTCGCCCCGACCGATGAACCCCATCCCCTCATTGGTCTTTGCCTTGATGCTCACCGATCCGGGACCAGCTTCCAGCCGACCCGCCAGCTTGGCTGCCATCGCGGTGAGATGGGGTCCGAGTTTGGGTTGCTCGGCAATGATGGTGAGATCCGCTTGCCCCAGAACATACCCTCGGTTGCGGACCAGGTCGTGCGCACTGCCGAGCAGCTCCATCGAGTCGGCGTCCTTCCAGCGAGGATCGCTGTCCGGGAAATGCTGTCCGATATCGCCGGCCGCGGCGGCGCCGAGGATGGCGTCGGTCAGGGCATGGGCGACGGCATCGGCATCGGAATGGCCGGCGAGACCACGGGGGTGGGGAATTCTGACTCCGCCCAGCACCAGCGGACGACCCTCTTGGAACCGGTGCGAGTCGTAGCCGATACCGACCCGAGTCATGCGGCGACGGTCGTGTGCTCGTCGATGATAGAGTAATCCTGGCGACGGCGGCGCACGAGGAATCCAGCATCGCTGATGGCGCGCTCCATCTCCGCGATGGTGGCGCGATGAGTCGTGCCGGCCGCCGACACAACGTTTTCCTCCATCATCAGGCTGCCGAAATCATTCGCACCGAATCGAAGAGCGACCTGCCCCACTTTGAGCCCCATGGTCACCCACGAGGACTGAAGATTCGGCACGTTGTTGCAGATGATGCGTCCCATCGCCAGAGTGCGCAGGTACGTCACGGCGTCGGTCCTGGGCTGGTCCGCCATTCCGGTGCCTTCCGGTTGGAGCGGCCAGCAGATGAACGCGGTGAACCCTCCGGTTCGGGCCTGAAGCTCCCGTACCCTGAAGAGATGCTCGATTCGGTCAGCGTTGGTCTCTCCCAGGCCGTACATCATCGTCACCGAGGTCTTCATCCCCTGCCGGTGCGCTTCCTCCTGAACACCCAGCCATTCCTCGGTCTGTGCCTTCTTTTTTGCAACGCGCTCCCGGATCTCATCGACCAGGATCTCACCTCCACCTCCCGGAATGCTGTCCAGACCGGCGGCACGGAGCTCCCGCACGACCTCGGCAACGGTCATTCCGAAGCGCTCGGCGAAGAAGACCACCTCGGATGGGGAGAAGCCATGGATGTGAATGGGATGATGCCGCTTGATATAGCGCATCAGCTCGAGATACCACTCGAATGGGATATACGGGTTGTGGCCGCCCTGGAGCAGGATCTGCACTCCACCGATCGCCTTGCATTCGTCGATCTTGGCTCCGATCTGCTCGAAGCTCAGAACGTAGCCTTCGTGATGTTTGGGACGCCGATAGAACGCGCAGAACTTACAGTCCGCGACGCAGACGTTGGTGTAGTTGATGTTCCGATCGATGATGTAGGTGACCACGTTCTCGGGATGCTGGCGCCAGCGCTCCCCATCGGCCAGCTGGCCCAGTTCCAGGAGTGCGGCTCGCTCGTAGAGCTTCAGGTAGTCCTTGAATTCACTTGAGGTACGATCTACAACACCCATCAGGACAACCCTTTACGCAGCAGATATGAACGAAAGCGAGCCGTCGGGCACCAACCCGTCCTGCGTCAGCCGACGGAAAAAATCGGTCAGCCCGGCCAGGTGCCGGTAGGACAGGGCGTAGTCGAGGTCCCCCAGATAGGCGCGACACAGCGTTTCCGAGACCCCAGTATTCTGTGCCGCCTCGGCTGCAAGCTCATCCAGGTGCTCCAGACCCCAAGCGCGTGACTGCAGCAGTTGCTGATGGACCTGGGCCGCAGCGTCGGCGGCGGTGTCTCGCCGCGCAGCCCACACCGCAAAGACGAACGGAAGGCCGGTCCACGCCTTCCAGGCTTCACCCAGATCAACCCGCACCGGGTATGCCGATTGGGTCGACAGATGCAGGGCTGCGTCGCCGATCACCAGGACGGCTTCGTGGGGCAACGCTCCCAGTGTTCTCAAATCCGCTGCCTCGGCCCGCGCCGTGGCAAAACGGGGGCGAATGCCCCAGCGATGCCGGCACAGCAGATCCAGCAATAGGACGGAGGTCCGCGACGAGGCGCTCAGCAGAACAGTGCAGCCGGTGAGCATCTCGATAGGTCGCTTGGAGAACAGGGCGACGCTGTGCACCGGTCCGTCGCAGGTGATCGCCAGATCGGGGAGCAAGTGGTACATGGCGGCATTGCGCGCGTATTCCACCGCGGAGACGGCGCTGACCTGAAGCTCTCCAGCGGCGAGTAGCTCGTTCAGCTCTGAGGCGGTTCCCGAGATCAGATCGGCTGGCATCGAAACGAGACCCCGATCGATAGCTCCGTAGACCGGGTAGCAATTGATCCAAGGAATTCGTCCGAGCCTCATGCTGCGTGCACCACGGGCAGGGTAGCGCCCCGGCGAAGGGACGGCTCGGGTGGCGGGTCGTCGAAGCTGTCCCGCAACGCGTGATACAGGCTGTCCCGCTCGACCGGTCGCTTTCCGGCGCCGCGAATCAGCCGCACCAGCTCCAGATACGGCATGTGCATGGCCGTATGAGCGCCCGCCTCGTGGTAAATCCGTTCGTACACCACCGTGCCTTCGACGTCGTCACAGCCGAAGCTGAGGGCAATCTGGGAGAGGAACGGGGTGACCATCGGCCAATGGGTCTTGACGTGGGGGATGTTGTCGAGAAACAACCGGCCGACGGCGATGTTCTTGAGGTCCTCGTATCCCGTGGTAGCGGTACCGACCCGGCCCATTTCCTCTCCCAAATCGTTGTGGTCGGGGTGATACGCCAGAGGGATATAGGTAAGGAACCCACCGGTCTCATCCTGCAGCGCACGCAAGCTGCTCAGGTGATCGACCCGGTCATGCGCGGTTTCGACGTGCCCGTACAGCATGGTGCAGTTGGTTGGAATTCCCAGCTCATGGGCTACGCGATGCACCCGGAGCCACTCCTCGCCGGTGAGCTTGCGCTCGGCAATGGTGGCGCGCACGGCGGTGCTGAACACCTCAGCTCCGCCTCCCGGAAGACTGGTCAGTCCCGCCTCTTTCATGGCGATCAATACCTCGCGCTCCGACAGCTTCTCGATTCGGGCCAGGTGTGCAATCTCCACCGCGGTGAGCGCCTTCACATGTACGGACGGATGCCGAGCCTTGAGGCCTCGGATCATATCGGTGTAATAGCTCAGCCGCAGCTTGGGATGAAGCCCGCCTACAATATGAAACTCGCGAGTGGGCATGCCCGTCGCCTGCTCGGCTTCCTGGAATACCTCTTCCAACGAGCGGGTATACGCTCCCTCCTCCTTGGGCATGCGGGCAAAGGAGCAGAAGGTGCAGGTGTTCCGCAGGATGCACACGTTGGTGGGATTTATATGCTGATTGGCGGAGAAGAAGACACGGTCACCATTCCGCCGCGCATTGGCATATTCGGCGAGGGTCCCCAGACCCAGCAGGTCGTTGGTAGCGTACAACGTCAGGCCATCATCAGAGTCGAGCCGCTCGCCCGCTAGAACTTTTTCACCTACCGGCCGCAGCAAGGGATCACGGAGACGTGACAAGTCCATGCTTACGGCTCCCAGCGCTTCACCGCGAGCGTCACGTTGTGACCGCCGAACCCAAACGAATTGGACAGTGCAACGTCCACTCGGCGCTCGACCTTCCGGTTGGGTGCGGAGTCGAGATCGCATTCGGGATCGGGAGTAAACTGATTGATGGTGGGTGGGATGACCCCACAGGTGGAGGTCAGGAGCGAGACCGCGAACTCGAGTGCTCCGGCCCCGCCGAGGAGGTGGCCGGTCATCGATTTGGTCGAGCCGAACACCAGCTTTCGGGCCTGGTCGCCGAACACGGCCTTGACGGCCTGGGTCTCCGCGATGTCGCCCTGGGGGGTCGAGGTGCCGTGAGCATTGATGTAGCCCACGTCCTTAATGTCCACATCGCCGTCCTCGAGGGCACTGCGCATTGCCCGCTGCGCCCCTTCCCCGCCCTCCGCGGGTGAGGTTATGTGGTAGGCATCGGCGCTGAGCCCGTAGCCCAACACCTCACCCAGAATCCGGGCGCCGCGCCGTTCGGCGTGCTCCAGGCTCTCAAGCACCACCATGGCGCCGCCGTCGCCCAAAACAAAGCCATCGCGATCCTTGTCAAAGGGGCGACTCGCTGTTTCTGGTGCATCGTTGCGAGTGGACAGCGCCTTCATGTTGGCAAAGGCGGCAACCGTGAGCCCCGTGATTGCCCCTTCCGAACCGCCGGTAACCATGGCGTCTGCAACACCCTGCCGAATCAGGTTGAACGATTCGCCGATGGCGTGGGCCGAGGAGGCGCAAGCGGAAACCGTGGCGAAGTTGGGTCCCCGGAGTCCATACCGGATGGAGACCAGGCCCGCGGCGATATCGGGAATGAACATCGGAACGAAGAAGGGAGAGACTCGATCCGGTCCCTTGGTGACGAACAGTCTGCAATTGTCTTCGTAGGTCTGCATGCCGCCGATACCCGAGCCGATGACTACCCCGGTCCTATCAGGCGTGGGAAAGCGGCCTTCCAGGCCAGCCTGGGTAATAGCTTGATGGGCAGCTGCCAGGGCAAGCTGGGCGAAAAGATCGTACCGCCGGGCTTCTTTGCGATCGATGTACTGAAGGGGATCGAATCCCTTCACTTCACAGGCGAAGCGAACCTGCTGATTCGAGGCATCGAACTTGGTGATGGGTGCCGCGCCGGACGTGCCCTCCAGCAAGGCCTGCCAGGTCGAATCCACATCGTTACCGACCGGTGTCACCAGCCCCAGGCCGGTGACGACGACTCGTTGGGCCAAGCTATTTCCCGATCTTCTCGTGGAGATAGGACATGGCATCGCCGACGGTACGGAGCTTCTCCGCCTCTTCGTCGGGGATATCGATGTCGAACTCCTTTTCGAAGGCCATGACGAGCTCGACCGTGTCGAGACTGTCGGCGCCGAGGTCTTCCATGAAGCTGGCGTCGTTGGTCAGCTTTTCGCGCTCGACGCCGAGCTCCTCGACAATGATATCCTTGACCTTCTCATCTACGTTGCTCATGTCGTCCTCGTTAGAGATTACGGGGTCCGCCTCAGATCACCATTCCACCATCGACCACCAGCACCTGGCCAGTGATATACCCAGCCAGGTCGGAAGCCAGAAACAGCACGGTTCCTGCGACGTCCTCGGGTCGGCCCAACCGGCCGAGCGCGATCTCCTCTAATAATGAGGCTCGCGCTTCACTGGGCAAGGCATGGGTCATGTCGGTCTCGATGAAGCCCGGCGCAACGCAGTTCACCAGGATATTGCGGCTGGCGTACTCCTTCGCCACCGATTTGGTGAGGCCGATGAGACCGGCCTTGCTGGCGGCATAGTTCGCCTGTCCCTTGTTCCCGATCAGCCCAACAATGCTGCCGATGTTGATGATTCGGCCCGACCGCCGCTTCATCATACCCTTGATCACGGCCTTGGTCGTGAAAAATGCCCCTTTGAGATTGGGGCCGAGCACCGCATCCCAATCCTGGTCCGAGAGACGGAGCAGGATGTTGTCGCGGGTGACACCGGCGTTGTTGACCAAAATGTCGATCGGCCCGAGCGTGGCCTCGACCGCAGTGATGGCCGCCTCCACCTGAGCGGGTTGGGCCACATCGCAGGCCACACCCGCAGCGCGATCGCCCAACTCGGCTGCTACGGAGCGCGCCCGCTCCTGGTCTCGCCCGACGATCCCAACCTTGGCACCGGCCCCGTAGAGTGCCCGGGCGATCGCGAGACCGATACCTCGAGTGCTGCCGGTGACGACGGCGGTCTTGCCCGAGAGATCGATGTTATGCAAGAAACCGCTCCACCTCGTCGGCTGTTCCCAGCGTTATAGTCTTTGCGTTTGGGACGATCCGCTTGAGCAAGCCAGAGAGCACATTGCCGGGCCCGAGCTCAATAAACGTGGCTTCCGGAGCAAGCTCGGCCGCCGCCTGCATGCAGGCCACCCACCGAACCGGGGCTGTGAGCTGATCGGCCAGCAGTCGTTTCGCATCGACGCCGGTGCGTACTGCTTCGCCGCTCGCATTTGCGATCACCGGGTATTCCGGGTCGGCAAAGCTGCTCTCGGCTAACGCCTCGCGTAAGCCATCCACTGCCGGTGCCATGAGGGGTGAGTGAAAGGCTCCACTGACTTTGAGCGGAATGACCCGCTTGGCCCCTCTCGCCTTACACCCCTCCCCCGCCCGGGTAACACCGGCGGGATCACCGGAGATCACCGTTTGGTCGGGAGCGTTCAAGTTGGCTGGGACCGCAATCCCCTCAGGTCCGGAGGCCTCGTCGCAGGCAGCCTCCACTTCCGCCGTCGCGAGACCCAACACCGCCGCCATGGCGCCGGGGCGCTCCTGGCCCGCCGCAAACATCAACTCGCCCCTACGGCGTACCAGCCGCGCGGCGTCAACATCGGCCAGCGTGCCCGCGGCCACGTGGGCGCTGTATTCACCCAGGCTATGACCGGCTGCCGCGGCCGATCCGCTCAGGCGGTGACGTACCACGGAAAGCACGGCGGCCGAATGGGCAAGGATGGCAGGTTGGGTGTTGTGGGTCAGGGTGAGCTCATCCTCGGGGCCCTGCCACATCAGACGGGAGAGCGACGTGTCCAGCGCATCATCGATGGCATCGAATGTGGCTTTGGCCTGGGGAAATCGCTCGGCAAGATCCCTCCCCATCCCTACTCGCTGCGCCCCCTGGCCGGGGCACATCAGCACCGTTACCACCGGACGACGGAGCTGCCCCAGCTAAACCCCGCCCCAAAGGCGACGAACAGCAAGATCGAGCCTCGCTTCACCCGACCCTCGGCGATGGCTTGGTCCAATGCCAGTGGTATCGAAGCCGAAGAGGTGTTGCCGAATCGATCCACGTTGACCATCACCTTCTCCATAGGCATGCCCGCGTGCTTGGCGGTGGCCTCGATGATGCGCACGTTCGCCTGGTGCGGAATCAGTAGGTCAACATCGTCAGCCGTGAGTCCAGCCCGGCGCAAGGCCTCATCACACGCCTCCGACATGGCGAGTACCGCGGCCTTGAAGACCTCGCGACCGGCCATCTTCATGTAGTGCGACCGCTCGCAGACCACCTTTTCGCTGATGGGATCGACCGCGCCACCACCGGGGCGATAGAGCAACGGTGCCAGCTTGCCGTCCGACCGGAGATACGTGGACAGGATCCCGCGTCCATCGTTGCCGGACGCCCGCCGCACCACCGCAGCCCCGGCGCCGTCACCAAAGAGGATGGCAGTGGACCGGTCCTGGAAATCGGTAATGGTGGAGAGCTTCTCCGCCCCAACCACCAGGATGATCTCGCTCTGGCCGGACGCGATCAATCCTTCCGCCACGCTGAGGGCGAAGACGAATCCGGGACAGGCAGCCGATATGTCGAACGCCGCGGCCTCGTCGGCCCCAAGGAGAGCCTGGAGATCGCACGCGGTGGCCGGAAGCAGCCGGTCCGGGGTTGCGGTTGCGAGCACGATGGTATCCAGGTCCTTGGGATCGACGCCGGCACGCTCCAGCGCCTTGACGCTGGCCTCACAGCTCAGCTCCGCCACCGACTGGTCCGGCTTGGCGATGTGCCGCTCGCGAATTCCGGTGCGCTCGACGATCCACTGATCCGACGTATCCAGCATGCGGGTGAGATCGTGATTGGTCAGCACCCCGGGTGGTACGGCTACTCCGATGCTGCTCATCTCGGCAATGGGCGGCCGCTTCATGCCTGGGCCTCGGCTTCCCGTTCGGCGAACTCAGCGCCGATGTGTCCGTCGAGATCGGCTTGGACCGACTGCACCGCGACCCGGATGGCGTTCTTGATGGCGTTCGGGCTGGACGAGCCGTGGCAGATGATCGAAATCCCTTTAACGCCCAGGAGTGGCGCTCCACCGTATTCCGAGTAATCGAGGAACCGAAAGAGCTCCTTGATCTCCGGTCGTCCTACCACATCGGGCGTCCGCTCCTTGACCAGGGCCACAAAGAAATGCCCCACTGATTCGTAAAACTTGAGGATGACGTTTCCGACAAATCCATCGCAGACCACGACGTCCACCACCCCGAATTTGGGGTGGCCGGCGATGATGTCGCGGCCTTCGATGTTGCCGATGTAGTGCAACCGGGGACTCTGTTTGAGGAGCGCATGCGCCTCGCGGGTGATCGCGTTCCCCTTTTCATCTTCTTCACCCACGTTGAGCAGGCCCACCGTGGGACTGGCACGGCGGAGGACGTCGCGCATGTACACACTGCCGAGATAAGCAAAGCCGACCAGCTCACGGGGAGAACAGTCCACGTTGGCTCCGCCATCGAGCACCAGAACCGGCTGACTGGAGGTGGGAAATAAGGTGGCAACGGTGGCGCGCTCGACTCCCTCGTGGAGACCGAGGAGGAGGGTGGACGCTGCCAGCATCGCGCCGGTATTGCCGGCCGAGACGAAGGCATCGGAGCGACCGGCCTTCTGCAGCCCGAGGCCGACGACGATGCTGGACTTTCGCTTGCTCCGGACGGCGGCCAGAGGCTTCTCCGCCATGCCGATGACCTCGGGGGCTTCGTGGATCTCGAGGCGGCTGCGATCGGCATCGGAATGCTTCGCGAGCTCCGCCTCGATGGTCTCGGAGCGGCCCACCAACTGAACGGTGAATTTGTCAGGAAAGGCGGAGAGAGCTTCCAGCGCGCCGGCGATTTCCGCCTGCGGGGCGGTGTCGCCCCCCATAGCGTCCACCGCGACGCGGATCACGCTCAGGCGTCCTCGACCTCGACCTGCTTCTTACCGCGATAGTACCCACACGAGTCGCATACCCGATGGGAGAGCTTGGGCGAGCCGCAGCGGGGACACGCCTGAGTGCCCATGCCGGCGGCGGTGTGGTGTCCGCGGCGAAGGCGCTTCCGGGACTTCGAGGTTCGACGCTTGGGAACAGCCATGATGTCCTCAAACAGGTTCGGCGGGCGCGGAACAACCGCAGGGTCCCGCGTTCAGATCGGCTCCGCAGGTCAGGCAGAGTCCGGCACAATTTTCCCGGCACAGGAGGAGCCGCGCGGGAGCCGCCAAGGCCAGCTCCTCGCGGACCACGTCGCGGACGTCGACATGCGAGGCGCGGGCGAGCAGAGGATAGAAGTCCGGATCATCCGCCGCCTCAGGATCGCTGCTGAACACCGCCGCATCCACATCGATGTCTAGCTTGGAGCGCACATCAGTCAGACAGCGCCGGCATTCTCCCTGCATGACTGCCTGTACCGTGCCCCGCCAGAGATACTCACCATCGCCGGTGGCCTGTAACTGGCCCTTGACCGACACCGGGCCCACCAGGTCCAGATCCAGTCCTTCGAATGCGTGATCGTCGGGTTGAAGCTCACCGATCGTCCGCACCGGGCCCCGCTGAAGGTCCCGGATGTCCACTCGCAGCATAGCCGCTTAAACTAGCTGGGACAATAACTTGGGTCAAGCAACGCAAACCGGGAAAAACCCAACGCAAGGACGAGGAAAACCGCCTACGCGAGACGACTTAGCCCCACAACCCTGCCAACTCTCCTTCACTGAAAAAGAATGCGACCTCCCGCCGTGCATTCTCGACACTGTCGGAGGCGTGGATCGCGTTCTTCCCCTTCGATTCAGCGTAAAGCTTTCGTATGGTCCCGGGAGCTGCCTCGGCGGGGTCAGTCGCCCCAATCACAGTTCGGAGCTGCGCCACGGCATCGTTTCGCTCGAGCGCTATAGGCATGCAGGGCCCGCTGGTCATGAAATCGACCAGATCATTGTAGAACGGTCTGCCCCGGTGAACCTCGTAGAACGCTCCGGCCTCGGCACGGGTCAAGCGCACCAGCCGGAGTGCCCGCGGGGTGAAGCCGGCCTTCTGCAAATGAGCGAGAATCGCTCCGGTCTTTCCCGTCTCGATCGCATCGGGTTTGATGATGCCGAGCGTGAGTGTAGCTGCCACACATCCCTCCTGAATCAGACCCGCTGTTCCAGCAGCGTGACCACCTCGGCCGGCCGCCGCATGATCCCGATCCCAGCGTCCTCGAACGCTGCGAGCTTTTCCTCGGCAGTCCCGGACGACCCGGCGATGATGGCGCCGGCGTGACCCATGCGCCGACCTTTGGGAGCGGTCTGACCGGCAATGAACCCGATCACAGGTTTGCTGACCTCCTGCTTGACGAAGGCGGCTGCATTCTGCTCATCAGTGCCGCCGATCTCCCCGATCATGACGATGGCCTCGGTGTCGGGATCGTCCTGGAAGGCCCGAAGGCAATCGATGAAGTCGGTGCCGATGATAGGGTCGCCCCCGATCCCGACGCAGGTGCTCTGGCCGACGCCATGCCGGGTCAGATGATTGACCACCTCGTACGTGAGGGTTCCGCTCCGGGATACCAGGCCCACTCTGCCTGGCGCGCAGATGTTCCCCGGAATGATGCCGACTTTGCTGGCTCCCGGGGTGATCAGGCCGGGACAGTTAGGGCCAATGAGCCGAGCATTCCGGGATCGGACGAACGGCATGGTGCGAGACATATCCAT
>DASSED010000105.1:0-3876 GCA_035695405.1 Gemmatimonadales bacterium | reverse complement strand
CGACGCGCTGGATCAGCTCGCGAACTTCCGCCCGAGTACGTTCTCTGAGGGCCGGGTCCAGATTGGACAGTGGTTCGTCCAGCAGAAGCACGCGAGGCTCCGGAGCCAAGGCGCGCGCCAGAGCCACACGCTGCTGTTGGCCTCCGGACAACTGGCCGATACGTCGCCGCTCGAACCCGGCGAGGTCCACCAGTGCAAGTGCCTGGGCGACGCGTTGATCCAGCTCGTCTCCCCTGATGCGCAACGATTCCAGACCAAAGGCGACGTTCTCACCCACGTCGAGATGGGGAAAGAGCGCGTAATGCTGGAATACCATGCCAAAGCGCCGGGCCACAGGCTCGAGTCGGGTAACCTCTTCATTGTCCACCCACACCCTGCCTGCATCGGGCAGCTCGAAACCAGCCAGTAGGCGTAGAGTGGTGGTCTTGCCACTTCCACTGGGGCCGAGCAGCGCGAGCATTTCCCCTCGCTCGATTGCAAGCGTGAGGTCATCCACGGCCACCAGCCCGTCGAAGCGCTTGGTCAATCCTTCCAGACGCAAGTAGCTCATCTATCTCCCGGTGCCGCGGACATGCTGGTCCCAATAGCTCATCCACGACTGACCCTGGCTGGCCAACAATCGCCAATCCACGTCAGCTACGACCATCTGCTTCTCCACTCGGGCCACCCAGGGTGGTACAGACTCAGCCGGCAGGTCGGTTCGAGCCGGAAGGCGGTAGACCGCACGCGCGGCAAGGAGCTGCGCCTCGGCGCTGCCAACAAAATCGATGAATGCCCGTGCCGCATCCGGATGGCGACTACCGCGGACCAGTCCTATGCCATCGTCAATGACGACGGTGCCGCTCCGGGGAAAGACATAGCTCAAGGGAAGACCCTTGGCTTGAGTGATGAGGATATCCTGGAGATCCCAGAGGCTGATCAGGCCTTCCTGCCGGGCCAGCTTCTCGTAGAGCAGCGCGGGGCTGATGGTGTAGGTCTTGGTTTGGCCATCCAGGCGGCGAAGCCAGGCCATGCCTTCGGTAGTATCGCCAGTCCGGCGGATGCTTCGCTCGATAATGAGTCCCCAGATGGCTCTCATGGTGCCGCTCGCCATCGGATCACGAATGATGACCTTGTTCTTCCACCGAGGTTCCAACACTGCATCCCAGTCCTGCGGTGCCGATGAGGGCGGTATCGCACGGCTGTTATACGCAATCACGGCCGGGGTGAGATATACTGGGAAGTAGAGGTCCCCAGATCCCACTCGGCTGTGATCCACCCGGTCGGCCCAGTCGGGGTGATATGGGGCCAGCACGGAGTCCGCAATCCCTCGCTCGAAGATGGACGACGGTCCCCCGAACCAAACGTCAGCTTGCGGATTCACCCGCTCGAAGCGAAGTCGGTCCAGGATCTCCTGGGAGCCCATGTCGAGCCAACGCACGTCGATCCCTGGATGGTGCCGCTCGAACGCCTGCTCCAGGAGTTGCAGTTGGTCTCGCCCGTGGGGGGAATAGATGACGACGGGAATGCGATGGTCGCGATGGCAGGCGGAGACGAGGCAGAGGGCGGTGACGCCGGTGAGAAGCCTCATCTCCTTCGCAGCGCCAACAGATTCGCAAAGAGTCGAAAGGCACCGGGCACGCCAGCCGGAAGCTGGCGGAAGAAGCTCAGCCCGGTATACACATAGGTGCCCTTCCCCACCGCTGCGATGAGGAGTCCGCCTCGAAGCGGCGGCTCTCCTGGGTCATGCGTCTCCAGGATAGGCTGATACCGGCGATCCCAGCTTCTCGCGAAATACAGTCCCCGCTCCTGTATCCAGCCTCTCCAGTCACCTTCTGTGATTCGGTTGGGGACCCGGACAACCGAGTGCTCCGGTGTGACCAGTCGCACGGGTGCATTCTCATCGGTAACCCGGTCATGGCTGACTGGCGGCGTCGCCCGGGACGCCGCGGTCCCTCCCCGATTGGTCGACTCCTCTAGACGGAGCGGCTGCCCACCTACCGTCATGGGAAACGGAGCAAAGCCACCATTGAAAAACTGGTGCTGCTGATATTGCACGAGGACGAGACCGCCGCGACGAGCATAGTCCAGGAGTCGTCGGTTGTTTTCCAGCAGTGCCGTGTCGGTCTCATAAGCTCGGGGACCCACGACAATCACATCGTAACGATCGAGATTGCCGTCCTCGAGCGCCGATGGCCCGAGCAATACGACCGGGAGGCCGACTCCCTGCAGCGCCTCGGGAACTCGGTCAGCAGCACCCCGCACGTAACCAATCCGCGCCAGATGCGGCAGGCTCAACGCCGCGGTTCGGACTGACGCGGTTGCCCGCCGAGTGTAGGAGCGCGGTCGTATGTGGGGGTAATCCACCGTAAAGACGCCTACATCATAGGAGGCACCAGCGGAATCCTCGGCGACGGCCCGAAACTCCAAGCTGTCGGGCATCAGCCGGACCGGCGGACGAACGGCGAAGGAGAAGGTGGCGCGTTCATCCTGCTCGGTGAAGCGGAATCGTTGCGGCGGGAGGACGGGCCAACCACGTGGCAGTTGGAGCCGTACCGTTCCGCTGGTGGTATCTCGCGCGCCATGAGTCAGAGTTACTTGAAATCGATGCGGGGCGGTCGAGGTCGTGGACCAGACCTCGGTCTCGGGATCGAGCTTGACATCGATGCGAGGAACCACAGTCACGGGCCGGCGCACCTCGCCGCGGGCCTGGTCGTTATAGCGGTAAACGGCTTCGACCGCTCGCGAGGCTCCCAGGCTGTCCCTCTCACCCGCATTGACTTCCACGGAACCAACGAAGGTGGGAGGCTCGAATGGCTCTCCAGCTGGGAGGCCCCCTCGGGTCGCCAACCGGTCAGAAGAGGGCTCGGGCCAGCGGTAGAGGTCACCGGCTCGTGGTAAGATCAAGAAGTAGGGCGTAGACGGGGGTTGCTCCAGGACCTGATGGTCAGTCGTGACGGTACCGACCTGTCCCGGAGGAACAGCCCGCGGCTGCGAATCGGGCTCCGGGCCTCGGCATTCACCCAGCGGAATGCATTCGGCCGCTCGCATATCGGCCACCCGGGGCTCGTCGGAGGCGTTCCAGGTCGAGAGCGTCCAGTGGAGCAGCTGCCCGGACACGACCTTGTCATCATCCACGACCACGTCGAACACCACACGGCCGAGTTGCCACGCCGCGGCATTCAAATGGGCCAGCTGATCCTCCAGCTCTATGCCGCGGGTGTAGTACACGCCGGCCGCAGCGCCCGAGCGTGGAGGTGCCGCAGTGGCCTGCTCGAGGTCCCGCGCCGCACGAGCCAGGAGAGCTCGCTGACGATTCAGGCTGCCGCGTGCTCCCATGATCGAGTCGATCCGCGAGGCATAGCGATCGAACGCCGGCTCCGGCTTGGTCAGCCGCACGATGGCCGCTGATGTGGCGGTGCGCCGCTCGCCCAGGGGGATGCCACTCATGGATGTGTCTACCCCGGCGAACAGATCGCTTCCAGCCGCTCCGGCAGTCCGATCCTCTACCAGGGCAAGGCGTACAATGGACGGGCCCATCCGCTGCAGCTGACCCATATCCTGGGATCGATGCAGGCTCCTGCCGGCCATAGCGATTTGATGAAAGGACTTGCCAACGGCAGGGTCCAGCACGCCTCCATTCAGCGTAAGGGTGGTGGCAGCACTATCAAACCGGGTGCTTCGATAGAGCTTGACCGGAGTCCAGGGGACCAGTCCCTCTTCCCGAAAGAGCTCCCGGAAGCGGCTGGAATCTCCGGCCACGCGAAATGCTTCGGCCGCCGCCCAGCCGGCTGCCTGATGCTGGCCGTGCCCGTCCTTGGGAGTTCCGCTGAAGATGGATACGATGATCTGGGGCCGAAACCGCCGGACGATCCGCACCACGTCCTTGAGGATGGT
>DASSED010000104.1:0-27193 GCA_035695405.1 Gemmatimonadales bacterium | reverse complement strand
CTGGATTCAGGCAGAACGCACCCGGTGAGCCGGTTCCTTCTCTATCGCTTCCTGCTCCTCATCCCCACCCTCCTGGGCGTGCTGCTGGTCACCTTTCTGTTGCTCTACGTGGCGCCTGGAGATCCGGTGCAGGCGATGGTGGGCGAGCGGGCCGACCCCGAGACCCTGGCTCGACTTCGAGCTGAGCTCCATCTCGACGACCCCCTCTACCAGCAGTTCGGGCACTATGTGAGCGGGGTTTTTCGGGGAGACCTCGGCACGAGTTACATCACTCGCCGCCCGATTCTGGGAGACCTGCTGCAACGCTTCCCCGCCACCCTGCGGCTGGCCGGTGCGGCCATGCTGTTCGCGGCATCGGTGGGGATCAGCATCGGGATTTATGGAGCATGGCGTCCCGGAAGCTGGCTCGATCGGGTCACGGCACTGGGGGCTTACCTGGGAATTTCCTTTCCGGTGTACTGGGTGGGACTCATCCTGATCTTGGTGTTTGCCGTCAACCTCCGCTGGCTGCCCCCCTCCGGCTCGGGCGGATTGGTGTACCTGATTCTGCCGGCGCTGACGCTGGGGATGCGCTCCGTGGCCTTTCTCTCGCGGATGACGCGGGCGGCGATGCAAGAAGTCCTGCGGAGTGATTTCGTTCGCACCGCCCGAGCCAAGGGGTTGCTCGAAAACCGAGTGGTGCTGCGGCACGGCTTTCGAAATGCTCTGCTTCCGGTGTTGACTGTACTAGGACTCGACTTCGGCAGCTATCTCACCGGCTCGATTCTCACCGAGACCATTTTTTCCTGGCCTGGGGTCGGACGGTATGTCCTCAATGCCATCGATAAGCGAGATCTCCCCGCGATTCAGGGAAGCATCCTTTTCCTCAGCCTGGTGTTTGTGATGGTCAACCTGCTGACTGATCTCCTGTATGCCCGGGTGGACCCTCGGGTGGCGTATGAGTAGCGGGACATCGGAACCCAGGATCTGCGAAGAGAAGGGCAGCCTCACTGCTCCGCTGCCCCGCCTGCTGGCCACGATTCTTGGAGTCCTGATCCTGGCAACACCACCTCTGGCAGCCCAGAAGGAACTCAGCCGAAGGATCGAGCGCCGCATCGACGCGCCGCCCTTCAACCGCCAGCTCTGGGGAGTTGCGCTGGTCGACGAGCGTGGCCGGCTGGTCTACGGATACAACCAGGACCGGCTCTTCGTTCCAGCGAGCAATACCAAGCTGGTGGTGAGCGTCGTCGCTTCCGCCTTGTTGCCGCCCGACTGGAGGGTGAAAACCAGTCTCTATGGGGGACCGGTGGTTGGTGGAGTGCTGCAGGGCAACCTGGTCTTGTACGGCCGAGGCGATCCCACCATGGACGCGCGCTGCTATGCCACCGATAGCACCAGGGCCGGCGCCTGCGACACTGATCCGTTCGCCCGCCTGCGCCAGCTGGTGGACACCCTGAAGGCCAAGGGCGTGCGCGCAGTTGCCGGAGACGTGGTGGGAGACGGCAGTTACTTCGAGCCCACGCTGATACATCCGAACTGGGAATCCTTTGATCTCAACTGGTGGTATGCCGCACCGGTCTCGGGGCTGGGGTTCAACGACAACAGCGTCGATTTCAACTGGGCCCCGGGTCCTGCCCCTGGAACTCCGGCGCTCATCACCATGACTCCCAACCTCGGCGACATCGCCTTCGAGAACCGGACCCTGACGGTTCCTCCGGGCGGTGAATCGGACATCGGAGACCGCTTCTTCCGGGATCCGGGGACACTCGAGATCTGGGCCGATGGTACCGTGGCATTGGACAACGCACCCCATGTGGAATCGTTTGCACTACCGGATCCCAGCCTGTTCGCCGCCAGGGCGTTGCGGCAGGTGATGCTCGACGCCGGGATAGCAGTTCTGGGTACCACCAGATCGACCACCGATTCGGCTGCCTTTGCTGCTCTCAGGAAGACCCCTCCTTTGGCGGAGACGTTCTCCCGTCCGGTCCGGGACTGGATCTTTCCCATTCTGAACACCAGCCAGAACTGGTTCGCCGAGATGCTGGTGAAGCAACTGGGAAAGCAGTTTGGCAAAGGCGGATCCTGGCCCGACGGCCTGGAGGTGGAGCGCCGCTTCCTGATCGACTCGGTCAGAGTGGATTCCACCCAGTTTTCGCTGAGCGATGGATCCGGACTTTCCAGCAGCAATCTGGTCAGTCCCCTCGCGTTCACCCAGATGTTGCGCTTCATCCGACGACACCCTCGCTACAGCAGCTTCGCAGCCGGGCTCCCCCAGGCTGGGCAGCCCGGTTCGCTCCAGACTCGTTTCGTGGGCACCAGTCTGGCGGGGCGGGTCCGAGCGAAGACTGGGAGCATCTCGCGAGTACACACGCTGTCGGGGTACATCGAGCTCGACCGTGGGCGAACGCTCACGTTCTCGATTCTTGCGAATAACCACGCGCAGCCGACGCGTGCGATGTTGGCTCAGATCGATAGCATGGTGGTGGACATGAGCCGCCGATGAAGCGGCCGGCGGATAAGCGCTGGTCCAGGATCGTGGGGCTGGTCGTCCTGCTGATCCTTGCCGTGATCGGCGCCACGGCCCGGGCCGCCAAGCAGCGCATTGGAACCGATTTTCACGTCTTCTGGCAGGCGGGATACGATTTTTCTCACGGACTGGTGATGTACCACCCGCTTCCGGGAGCCCGCAAATTCAACTATCCCCCCTTTGCCGCCCAGGTCTTTCAGGTCCTCTCCATCTTTCCGCTCCAGACGGCCGCCTGGCTCTTCTATTTGGCCAGCGTGGGACTGATCCTGGTCGCTGCCGCAGTTTCCCGTGAGATCATTCAGAAGCTGGAGCCGACCAGGAAACCCGGCAGCCTTCCCCTCATCTTCGCACTCGCCTGCACCCTCAACTTTTTGCTGAACAACCTGAACATGGTTCAGGTGAATTTACTGATCTTCGTGATGTGCCTGTTGGGAGTCAGGGCCTTCGTTGACCACCGGGAGTGGGCCGCCGGCGGCTGGATCGTCGCGGCCACAGCGATCAAGCTCACCCCGTTGTTCTTCGTTATCTGGCTCTTGATCCGGGGAACTCGCCGCACCTGGGTTGCGGTCTCGGCGGCGGGAATCGCCTGCATCGCGTTGCCGATCGTCCAGCGGGGCTGGATTCAGGGTTGGACCGATCTCCGGCTGTACTATCAGACTTTTCTTCACGCATACGCAGCCGGCACCGTGATTCCGGACTACAGCAACCAGAACCTTGCTGCGCTTATCTATCGCGCTGTGGTTCCCTTGGCCTCGAACGATCCGGCGTATGACTACGTCTATTTGCCTTCACTCCAGGGAGCCGCGCCCATTTTGTACCGGGTTCTGACGATCGTGGTGTTTTCCATCTTCCTCGGCCACCTCGTCAGGCTCCGGCTGGCTCGGCGTCCACTCACTGCACTCGAGATCGCGAGCGTCTTCCTCACCAGTCATCTGCTCTCGGCCATCACGTGGAAGGCTCATCTGGTCACCCTCCTGTTCGTTGCCTACGCCTTCTTTGCCTTGGACCGGAAGCGCATGAGCGAAGGCCGGCGGATTGCCTTCGGGATTGCCACCGGCGGCCTGATCGCGATTGGATTGGGACGTGACGTGCTCGGCAGCCGGCTCCATCATTACGTGGGCGGGTACAGCCTGATCGTGTGGGTCATGCTGCTGCTCTTTGCCCTGAGCGTGGCGTGGAGTCAGCAGCCGCTAGAGGTGGGAGCGGAGGGTGAGCGGTGAGCGGTCAATCATCCTTCTGCCCAAAGATGGCCATGTTGGAGGAGTGACCCGGGTTGACCTTGGCTTTGGGGTTGATCCAGTGCACCGCATTGTTGACCGCTATGCAGGCTTCCGCCGCCCCCGTAGCAATGAGCTTGAGCTTACCCGGATAGCTGGTAATATCGCCGGCGGCATAGATGCCGGGGACGTTGGTGGCCATCACCTGATCCACTTTGATGTCGGCTTTCTCGGTATCGAGCCCCCACTCCTTGATCGCACCCAGGTCGGAGTGAAAGCCGAGCAGCGGAATCACAGCGTCGACCTCCAGCGTCTCCTGCTCTTTGGTCTTGTTGTTGACGAGCGTCACCCGCTCGATCTTCCCGTTGCCGTGAAGCTCCTTGACTTCCCAAAAGGTGCGGAGCTCACATTTGCCGCAGCGATGGAATTCCTTCACCTGATCGATGGTCGCCTGGTGGGCCCGGAAACCATCCCGCCGGTGGATCAACATGACCGATTTCGCAATGCCTTGGAGGTTCACTGCCCAGTCAAACGCCGAGTCTCCCCCACCCACAAGTAGCACCCGCTGGTTCTCGAATGCCTTGGGGTCCAGGACTTTGAAGAAGAGTCCCTTCTCCTCGTAGCGGTCCTCACCCTCGATGCCGAGTCTACGGGCCTCGAACGCTCCGATTCCAGCTGCGATCACGATCGTCCGGCTGGGATACTCGCCTTCGGTGGTTTCCAGGACGAAGTGGCCCACCCCATCATCCTCCACCCGACGCAGGCCGGTGACCACCTGGCCCAAATGGGTCGTGGCTCCGAACTGAAGTCCCTGAGCCGCCATGTCTCGAACCAGGTCCTTGGCTAGAATCTTGGGAAAGCCGGCGACGTCGAAGACGAACTTTTCGGGATACAGTGCCATCAACTGCCCGCCGAGCGCCGGCAGGGCGTCAATGATGCGGGCCGATGCGCCCCGCATCCCCGCATAGAATGCGGCGAAGAGTCCGGTCGGACCGCCGCCGATGATCGAGATGTCTTTCAATTCCGGCTCAGCCACTGCAGCTCCAGGAGAGAGTGTTGACGCGCGCCTGGGACCATGAGGCCTGTCGAGTCATCAATCTTAAACCAGGCGCCGCCCCTTCCGCTGCGCCCTTTCGCTGACTCGCCGGGGAGAACAACATTCCCGCCATACCGTGGTTGTGATCGTAGGATTCTCCGCGAAGTACCCTGTTGCCCTGGTGGAAGGACCGCCCATGAAGATCTACACCCGAACCGGCGACGATGGGACCACGGGTTTGTTCGGTGGAGGTAGGGTACCGAAAGACGATGATCGCGTGGCTGCGTACGGAGACGTCGATGAGCTAAACGCGGCACTGGGGGCGGTCCGGGCCACCGAGCCCCGGGGCTTTTTCGATCCCGCTCTCGAGGCGATCCAGCGAGATCTGTTTTCCATTGGCGGACAGTTGGCCACCCCGGATCCATCCCGGGTAGCCAAGGCGATCGAGAAGGCGGAGCTTCCGGCCGCCAGGGTCAGTGAGTTCGAGCGAATCATGGATGAGGCGGAGCGGGAGCTGCTACCGCTGCGAGCGTTCGTGCTCCCGGCCGGAACACCCAAGGCGGTAGCACTGCATCAGGCCCGCACCGTCTGCCGCCGCGCCGAGCGCAGCACCGTCCGCCTGGCGCGATCGGCCGACATACCTGCTTCTTTCATCACCTATCTCAACCGGTTGTCCGATCTTCTGTTCACGTTGGCTCGCCTGGCGAATCACAGGGCGGGCGTGAGCGATGCGACCTGGTAGATGGCCAAGACCATTGCCACCGCGCCTCTCATCGTCTCGCATGCCCTGGGGAGCTATCCGGTATACGTCGAGGCCGGCGCCATCCGCCGGTTGGAGCACCTCGTGGGGCAACACCTCCCTCGGGCCCGGGTTGCCGTGATCATGGATTCAACGATCCACTCGCTCTATCGAGCCGGTAGCCTGGGCCTGCCTGGGAGCTTCGAGTGCTTCACCTTTCCCGCCGGTGAAGGCTCCAAGTCGCGGGAAGTCTGGGCCCAGCTAACCGATGAACTACTGGAGCGGGGATTCGGCCGGGACAGCGGCATAATCGCGCTGGGCGGAGGAGTCACCGGCGACCTGGCCGGTTTCGTTGCTGCCACCTACATGCGGGGCCTGCCCTACCTTCAGGTACCCACGACCCTGCTGGCCATGGTGGACGCGGCCGTCGGGGGAAAAACCGCGGTGGACACCCCCAGCGGAAAGAATCTGGTGGGGGCGTTTCATCACCCAGTCGCGGTCGTCGCGGATCCATTGGTCCTGGGCACGCTCCCCGAGGAGACGTTCCGTGAGGGGCTCGCCGAGGCCGTAAAGCATGGTCTAATCGCGGACCCGGCGTACTTCGGGTGGCTGGAAAGCCGAGCTTCCGAGATCGCGCGGCGCCACCCTGAGACTTTGACGCATTTGGTCCGTCGCAGCATCGAGATCAAATCGGAAATCGTGAGGAGTGATGAACGGGAGATGGGCTGTCGCGCGATTCTGAACGCGGGCCATACGGTGGCCCATGCGCTGGAGCGGGAGGCTGGATACGCCCTTCCGCATGGACATGCCGTGGCCCTGGGGCTGGTGGTGGAATGCCAGATTGCGGAAGACCTGAAGATCGCGGCGCCCGGGCTCCGGGCCCGCGTGTCCGCCCTCCTGGAACGACTCGGCCTGCCCATCCGCACCCGCCACAGTCTCGATCCCGAAGCGATCATAGCAGGCATGCGCCAGGACAAGAAGAATCGCGCGGGCAAGATTCATCTTGCCCTGCCCTCCTCAGTGGGTCAGATGGATCCCACGAACGGATGGACCACGGCCGTGGCTGATGATGTGATCGGCGCGGCCCTTGCTAGCATACGCTGAGCCTCGGGCCTAACCACTAGGCCGGGTCGGTGCATCAACTTGCACCGCCGGGGCCGGCGCGGGCATCAGGGAATGTGCAATCAAGTGGAAAAACGGACGAAGCAGTTGTGGAGAAACATTTTGTGATGTGGAAGAGTTTTTTGCTTGACCGCGCTTAAAGTTGCGCCTATATTGGCTGCTCCTTTCTCGCCTAGTCGTGGCCACCGCAACACAACTGTAGCCCGTTCCCTCTGCCGGGGTTGTTTATGACGCATGTCCGCACCGGAAAAGCCCGCTCGTTTGCCCGTTCCTCCCCATCCGGCGCGTTCGACCAGTATTTACTCGACATTCAAAAGCTACCCATGATCTCGGACCCGGACGAGGAAAAGCGACTCGCCCGGCGAGCCGTCGCCGGAGACGAGGAGGCCGCAGAGCGGCTGGTTACCGCCAACCTCCGGTTCGTGATCTCGTACGTGAAGAAGTACCAGGGTCATGGCCTGGATCTCTCCGAGCTGGTCGCCATCGGCAACGAAGGGCTTCTCAAGGCGGTCAAGAAGTTCGATCCCGACCACGGCGTCAAGTTCATCTCCTACGCCGTGTGGTGGGTCCGGCAGGCGGTACTGAAAGCGCTGGCCGAGCAAACCCGCAGCGTTCGCATTCCGCTCAATCAGAATTCGGCATTGGTCCGGATGTCCCGAGCCAAGGGCTTTCTGGCCCAGGAGCTGGGGCGTGAGCCAACCGATGACGAGATCGCCATCGCGCTCAACGACACGGTTGAAAATGTGCGGTCGGCCCACCGGATGACCTCAACCGAAGTGTCGCTCGACGCCCCGGTGGAGCGGCAGGACCGTGGCGCCAGCACCTTCGGTGAGCGCGTGGCCGGCAGTGGCGGCATCGAGATCGAGGAAATGACGGATGTTCGCCTGCAGCGAGAGTTCATCGATCGGATCTTCCAGCGTCATCTCACCCCGCGCGAACGCAAGATTTTGTCGCTGTACTATGGCCTCGAGGAAGGCTCTGAGGCATTGACCCTGGAGAAGATCGGAGCGCTCCTCGGCGTTACCCGGGAGCGGATCCGCCAGATCCGCGAGCGCGCCTTCGAAAAGCTGCGCGACTCGCCCGACGTGCGGGCTCTCCGTGGCTTCTGGGGAGCAGCCTAGATCCACGTGAAGTGAGTGTAAGCGGTCAGCGGGGGGTTTCGATTCTTTCGGAGCCCCCCGCTCACTTCTCCCGGCTCACTGCTTACCTTTCGAGCCATGTCCGTCCGGCTGCCTATTTTCCCATTATCCGTCGTTCTTTTCCCTGGAACTCCACTTCCGCTGCATATCTTCGAGCCGCGCTACAAGCGTATGCTGGCTGATTGCCTGCTCGGGGACCGACGGTTTGGACTGATGCCGGCGAGCAGCGACAGAGAGATCCCCCGACCCGGCGCCCTCGGCTGCATCGCCGAGGTGCGGGTGAATCAGGAGCTTCCGGATGGCCGCTCCAATATCGTGGTGGTGGGTGGATCACGGTTCATACTCTCGCGCCTGCTGGACGAGTCACAACCTTATCTGGTCGCCCTGGTTCAGACCTTCGACGACGAGCCTGGAACTGATCCATCGCCGGAAGATGCCGAAAAGCTGCGCCAACTCTTTCGACGCTATGCCGGCCAGATTAATGAGCTTCAGGATCAGATGCCTCAGGAAGCCAGCCTTCCGGAGGAGATGGCCGCTCTCTCCTTCTTCATCGCCGGGAGCATCGACTGCGATCTTGGGGTCAAACAACGGCTGCTCGCCGAGCGGTCCACCGCTCGCCGGATCGAGGCGCTCACTGTGTTGCTACCGGTATTGACCAGCGCAGTGGAGTCGGGTCTGAAAGTGCATCGCCGCTCCCACACCAACGGTAAGGGCGGAGCGCTCCCCGATGTCCTGGCTCAATGAACCCATCGCTGCTTAGCTCCCTTGGCCGGATCGTGGGCTCACGCTGGGTGCGTCATCGTCGGGGTGAGCTTGCCACCTACTCCATGGACGGGCTTCCCACCCATGAGTCGCTCCCCGGGGTGGTGGTGATGCCGGAGACACCTGCCCAGGTACGGCGGATTGTCCGGCTGCTTCATTTGCTCCAGGTGCCATTTGTGGCCCGCGGGGCCGGCACCGGGCTTTCGGGAGGGGCTCTGGCCAATCCAGACACCGTGCTCATAACCCTCACCCGGATGAACCGGATTTTGAGCGTGGATCCGGTTCGGCGACGCGCAGTGCTGCAACCAGGCGTGGTGAATGCCCGACTGTCGGAAGCGGTGCAGCCGCTGGGACTCTATTACGTCCCGGACCCTTCGAGCCAGACGGCGTGTACCGTGGGAGGGAACGTGGCGGAGAATGCCGGCGGCCCTCATTGCCTCAAGTACGGTGTGACCACAAACCATATCGTTGCCCTGGAAGTGGTACTGCCAGACGGGTCGGTCACCCGGCTGGGATGCCCCCAGGGAGAGCCCTGGGGTCCGGATCTGGTGGGACTCTTCGTGGGAAGCGAGGGAATGTTCGGGATCGCGACGGAGATCACCGTTCGCTTGGAACAGATACCCGAAAGCGTGCGGACCATGCTGGCGGATTTCATGACCGTCCGCGGCGCCAGTGAGGCGGTATCGTCCATCATTGCGGCCGGCATCGTCCCCGCGGCCCTCGAGATGATGGACCGTGCGTGCGTCGCCGCCGTCGAGGCCTCGATCTACGCGGCGGGATATCCCACCGATGCGGCAGCGGTGCTGCTCGTCGAGCTCGATGGTCAAGGTGAGGCAGTCGAGGCTGAGGCCGCCACAGTGCGGGACATTCTGTGCAGCAAGGGGGCACGCCAGGTCCAGAGCGCGTCCACCATGAGTGATCGCGCGCGCCTCTGGCAAGGTCGGAAAAAGGCCTTCGGGGCTATGGGCCGGATTGCCCCTGATCTCGCAGTGCAGGACGCCGTAGTGCCCCGCTCCGCCCTGCCCGACATCATGGATCAGATCGAACGGATCAGGCGAGCCCACGACCTGACGATCAGCAATGTGTTTCATGCCGGCGACGGGAATCTCCACCCCAACATCAGCTTTGACCGACGGGATCCCGCGGTCGCCGAGCGGGTCCGCCTGGCTTGCCGGGAGATCATGGCCGCGTGCGTGGCTGCCGGAGGGAGCATCACCGGCGAGCATGGCGTGGGCAATGACAAAATCGACTACATGCCCTGGATCTTTGACGCCGAGAGCCTGGGTGCGATGCGGGCAGTGCGCCGGGCCTTTGATCCTACCGAGCTGGCCAATCCGGGAAAGGTGGTGCCGGTGCACGCCTGCCGCGAATGGTGCGCAGTAAAGAGCCTCCACCCATGAGCGACGCGATTTTCGCACGGCTGCGCGCGCTGCTCGGTACCACGGGCGTCGAGCGAGACAGCGACGGCGTGCCTCGCGCAACGCCGGACACCCCGGATGCGCTCACGCTGGTTTGCCGGCTGGCGCACGAGGAGGGATGGAAGATCCGGGTGGAGGGACGAGGGACCTGGCTCCCGTCCGACGCGCCGGCCGACCTGGCTGTCAGTACCCGCGGCCTCGAGCAGGTCGTGTCGGTGAGTCCTGCCGATCTGGTGGCGACGGTGCAAGCGGGCGCCTCGGTCGAGGCGCTGCGTCGCAGGCTGGCGGATTACGGGATGTGGTTGGCCATCGATCCTCCCGGTCGCCCGGAACGCAGCATCGGCTCCGTGGTGGCCACCGCCACAGCAGGACCTTTGCGTCAGGGGTTTGGTCCGGTGCGGGATCACGTGCTCGGCTGCACCGTCGCGACCGGCGATGGCAGGTTGGTCCATGCCGGGGGTCGGGTGGTAAAGAACGTAGCCGGCTACGATCTCACCAAGCTTCAGGTCGGTGGGTTCGGAGGATTCGGCATCATCGCGGAAGTTCATCTTCGGCTTCGCGCGTTGCCCCGGGCGGACGTCACGCTTCTCGCACGCGACACCCGGGATGCCCTTACCCTCGCCGGCCGGGAGCTGATCGCAGCGCACCTGATGCCGGCGGCCCTGGAGTTGCTTTCCCCAGCGCTCGCCGCTGAAGCCGATTGGGTGCTCGCCGCCCGATTCGTGGGGACCGACGCGGCGGTGCAAGCCGATATTCGCCGGCTGGCGTCAGTGGGTGAGCTCACCTGGACCCCGCTTCCCGCCGAGCGTACCGCTGCGTTCTGGAGCGTCGCAGCGCGAGGGACGCTGGGGGGACCCATCACCCTACGACTGGGCGTCCTCGGTGATGGCATCGACGAAGCGATCGATCTCGTGGCTCACGATCTCGACGAAGGCTTGGTATCGGCCGGAGCCGGCCAGGGAATGATCCGGTGGACCGGCGACGCTCTGGTCGACCGGATCCGCGCACTCCGGCGAGCCGCCGCTGCGCGCGAGATTCCGGTAACTCTGGAACGAGCTCCTTGGCGGGTACGTCGCGCCTTGGGGCACTTCGGAGCGTATCGCGAAGGGGTGGGCGCAATCGTGGGCCGGCTCCGCGACACCTTCGATCCGGGGCAGTGCCTCAATGTCGCGCTGGAAGGGGCAGAGTAAGTTGGCGAGCGCATCGCCCTATGCCGCCCTCGATCCCTGCGTCCACTGCGGTTTTTGCCTGCCTTCCTGTCCCACGTATCTCGTCACCGGAGATGAAGGTCATAGTCCGCGAGGACGGATTCTGCTGATGCGCGCCCTGGAGCGCGGCGAGCTCGGTTCCGACGACCCGGCACTCTTAGAAAATCTGGATGCCTGCCTGGGGTGTCGCGGTTGCGAGCCGGCTTGCCCGTCAGGGGTGGGTTACGGCCGGGGCCTCGAAGCCGCTAGGGAGCAGCTCTATGCCAGTCGGGGACTTTCTCCGGCCGCGCGTCTCACGCTCGGCGTGTTTCGCTACCGGACGGCGTGGCGATCGCTCTTCTTCCTCGCACGGCAGCTGCGCGCGACTCGAGTACCGGCTCTCTTAGCTGGGCACAGTCGCCTGAGATTCGGACTTGGCATGCTGGCGGCCTCGTCGGAGGCGAGGGAGAAGGCCGAGAAGACACTGCCCCCTGAGTGGTCTCTGGCCATTCCGCCCGCTCCGTCCGCTCCCACCGTAGCGCTTTTTCGGGGCTGTGTGATGGCAACCCTGTTCGATCATGTTCACCAGGCAACCAAACGCACCTTGGAGGCCAACGGCTATCGAGTCGTGGAACCGAAGGGTCAAGTCTGCTGTGGTGCGTTGCACGAGCACGCCGGAGACCGGAACGCCGCCCGAGCCCTCGCCATCACCAACATCGAGTCATTGCTTGAGCAGGCGGACTTCGTGGTGGTCAACAGTGCCGGATGCGGCGCGCTGCTCAAGGACTATGGGCATCTGGTTGGCACCGAAGCAGCATCGAGGCTGGCCGCCAAAGTGCGAGATGTATCGGAGCTGTTGGCGGAGCACGGGCCGCGGGCCGGTGCCCCACTGGATCTGACTGTGGCATACGACGCTCCCTGCCACCTGCAGCACGCCCAGCGAGTTCAGGAAGAGCCTCTGGCCATGCTTCGCGCCATTCCCGGTTTGCGACTCCAGCTGCTGCCCGGGTCGGATCGTTGTTGCGGGAGCGCGGGTATCTACTCGGTCCTCCATCCCACCATGGCTCGAGCTGTGCTCGACTTGAAGGTGGCCACGCTGGAGGCGGCGCGCCCCCGTCCCGACCTGGTTGTTACCGGAAATCCCGGCTGCCTGATGCAGATCGGGGCCGGTCTCCGCGCCGCGAAACTGCCCATCAGCGTGGCTCACCCGGTGGAGCTGCTGGACCTGTCCTACGAGGACGCGGGGTTTTACGGAACGCGGTGAGGTGAGAAGACGGCTTCGCGCAAGTCCCTCTCGTCTCCTGGTCTTCACTTCTTACTTCTCACCTCTCATCCGTTTATACCTTCTGCAATGACCTCCGGCATCCTCTTCGACTTTAACGGCGTGATCGTAGACGACGAGCTGCAGCACTGCGATGCCCTGGTAACAACCCTTTCCCAGTACGGCTACGCTCTGGATCGAGACACGTACTTTCGCGACTATCTCGGTTTCGACGATCGGGAATGCTTTCGAGTCACCTTCGAGAAAATGGGTCGCCCGTATGATGAAGTATCCGTGCTGGAGGCTGTGGACAGGAAGCATACGGAGTACCAGCGGGTCATTCGCCAATCGATGCGGTTGGTACCGGGAGCGGCCGAATTCGTCGAAAATGCCGCGCTGGATGGGTATCAGCTCGCCATAGTTTCTGGCGCGCTTCGGAGTGAGATCGAGCTGGTGCTCGATCTGACCGGCCTGCGTCCCCATTTTGCCGAGATCATCGCTGCAGAAGACGTAGGTGCGTGCAAGCCCGATCCCCAGGGATTCACCCGTGCCCGGACAATGCTGGGCTTGGCGCCGGCCCGCTGCATGGTCATCGAAGACTCTCTCCCGGGTCTCGCTGCCGCCCGGGCGGCAGGATTACGCTGCGCCATGCTGACGACGTCCCATCCCGAGAGCGCCTGCCGCGAAGCGGATGTGGTGTGGACCGACTTCTTGGGACACGATGCCGCCGAGCTGCCCTGGGACCATGTCTGAATTCGATCTCACGCTGGACCGGGAGCGGTTGGCCGAAATACGGCACGGCGCGGTGCTGGTCACCACCGAACCCGCCGTGTTCCGGGTTCAAGGGCCCGGCGCACTCACCTGCTTGCAGGGCCTTCTGACCAACGATCTCGTCAAGCCGGGAGACAACAGTCTGGTGTACGGCGCCCTTCTCACCCCCAAAGGGGCGCTGGTGGTGGACTACTGGGTGCTGCGCCAGGCAGATGCACTGACTCTCGTGGCACCTCGGACCGGGCATGAGGCCTCGCTCGAGCTGTTCCGGCGCCAGCTGCCGCCGAGATTAGCCAGAGTGACTGATCTGACGGGTCACACGCGAGTGGCATGGCTGATCGGTGCCCACGGGTTCCAGACGCTGGCCCACTCGGGTGTCGCTCTGCCCGAGTCGTCGGGGCGAGTCGCGTCGGTTGGGGGAGAAGTAAGTCCGGTGGCGTTGGCGCTCGCGCCCGAAGCGGCACCATTTGTCGCACTCGCCATGGGAGCGGAAGCAGCGGTCGAGGCGCTTGGCGCAAGACTGATTTCCGCCGGCGCACTCGCCGGCACCGAGCGCGATCTCCATGCTGCGCGGATTCTCTCGGGATGGCCGGCCCTGGGAGCCGAAATCGATGAACGCACGCTTCCCCAGGAGGTGCGGTACGACGAGATCGGCGGCGTGTCTTACACCAAAGGGTGTTATACCGGTCAGGAAACCGTCGCCCGGTTGCATTTTCGAGGTCACACGAATCGCGGGCTGCGGGGCCTCCGCTGGCGCAGAGCTCAACCCCTCGCCAGCCGCAGTATTCACAAAGGCGAACGGGAAGTCGGAAGTATTCGCTCCACGCTCAGCCTCGAGGATCGCGCTATCGGTCTGGGATTGATTCGCCGAGAGGTGGAAGTAGGTGAGGAGCTCATCGCAGGAGGCCAGCCGGCCACGGTGGTGGCGCTCCCATTTGCGCCCGAAGACCTGGATGGCTGAGGCACACAAACAACGAGCCCCGGACAGGCCGGGGCTCCAGACAGCGAAATTGCACGAGTTACTTCTTGGCCGTGTCCCGGGCCATGGTGGAATCCGAGTGGGTCATCCCCATGCTGTCAGACATGGATGGAGCCATGGCGGAGGTGTCGGCACCGGACGTGGTGCTGGCTTTCTTCTCGCAGCCGGCCAGCGCCAAAACAGCGGCCATAAAGAGGATCGTCTTCATTGTCATTCCCTCAGGGGTCGGGTGGGTCGAGCATCAAGAAACGTGAGTGGCCGCCTCGGTTTACGGGGGCGAAAGTACCTTACCAACCGTGATTGTCAAGATGAGCCGGGTTGCACCGGTTACATCAGATCTGCGCTCGCTGGAACTAAAGCCTTACAGATAAGAACCTTAGATTTCTTCACTGCCACTCCACTGTCTCTTTCGAGCGGTCCTCATGATAGAACCACGTACTCTGGGTGAACTGAAAAACAGCCGTTGGGCAGACGCTCCCCTCCGCGGGCGTTCCGTCCGGGACGAAATCCGGAGCAATCTCCTTCGGCGATTGGAATCCGACGCGCCCTTGTTTCCGGGAATCGTCGGCTACGAAGACACCATTCTACCCCAAATCGTGAACGCGCTTTTGGCCCGGCACCACTTCATTCTTCTCGGACTCAGGGGCCAAGCCAAGAGCCGATTGCTGCGGGAGCTAACCGGCTTACTGGACGAGCGGATCCCGATCGTCGCCGGAAGCGAGGTGAACGATGATCCTTTCGCGCCAATCTCGAAATATGCTCGGGAGCTGCTCGAGGAGTGTGGCGAAGCGACTCCGATCGGGTGGCTGCGCCGCGATCAACGGTATGTCGAAAAGCTCGCTACGCCGGATGTCACCATCGCCGACCTGATCGGCGATGTAGATCCCATCAAGGCCGCCCGGGGCGGCCACCTGCTGTCCGACGAGCTCACGATGCACTTCGGTCTGCTTCCGCGAGCCAATCGGGGCATCTTCGCGATCAATGAGCTTCCGGATCTGAGCGGCAAAGTCCAGGTCGGACTCTTCAACATCATGCAGGAGGGTGACGTCCAGATCAAAGGCTATCCCGTGCGCCTGCCGTTGGACGTCTTGCTGGCATTTACGGCCAATCCCGAGGACTACACGGCTCGGGGCAAAATCATAACCCCGCTCAAAGATCGGATCGGCTCGGAGGTGATCACCCACTACCCTCGGACAGTGCAGCTGGGGATGGAAATCACAGTGCAGGAGGCCTGGGTCCAGCGCGGCGGGCTCACACTCGACATCCCCGATTTCATCCTCGAGGTGATCGAGCGCGTCGCTTTCGAGGCTCGCGAAGACAAACGCATCGACAAACGCTCCGGTGTCAGCCAACGGCTTCCCATCAGTACTTTGGAGAACGCCGTCTCCAACGCGGAGCGCCGCGCGGTGGCACTGGGTGAAGAACGGGTGGTTCCCCGGGTGAGCGACGTGTACGCGGCGGTACCTTCGATCACCGGCAAGCTCGAGCTGGAGTACGAGGGCGAGCTCCAAGGGGGCGATACTATCGCACGGGACCTGATCCGTCGAGCAGCGGGCCGAGTGATGGAGGAGCGAATGGGCGGCGCTGACCTGGGGAAGGTGGTAGCCTGGTTCGATCAGGGTGGCGCGCTCAAGGTATCCGGCGATGAGCGCTCCGAGCTCTGTCTTCGGGGATTCAATGTCGTGCCCGGGCTGGTGGAGCTGGTCAGCGAATTTGGTCTGGCTGATCGGAAGGACGCCCTGCGACAGGTGGCCGCCTGCGAGCTCGTTCTCGAGGGGCTGGCGGCCCAGAAGCGAATCAGCCGGAGTGAGGAGCTGGGCTACACCAGGGCCAAGCCCGAGCGGCGTGAGCCGGGCTACGGCAAAGGTGGTATCAGCTTCGGTTGAGCTACCGGCTCACCACCCCCGGCGTCGCGCTTCCTGGACGATGACGGCGGCGGCGCCGTCCAGCCCCAATGCGCCGGTGTTGATCACCAGGTGGTAGTTCACCGGATCGTTCCAGTCGCGGTGATAGTATTGCCGGTGGTAGCGGGCCCGGGCAGCGTCGGACTCCTCCACTGAGACCGCGGCCTTTTGTGGATCGAGTCCCAGCCGGGTAATGGCAGCGGCAATGCGGTATGCCTTTGGGGCCACCAGTCTCACATGAAGGCTGTTTCGTTCTCGAGCGAGGACCGCTGTGGCTGCTCGCCCCACCAGCACCAGCCTTCCTTTGGCCGCTGCTTCCTCCACCACGGTCTCCGTCACTCGCACCAGGTCGGCCTCTTGCAGCTTGGGTACGGTTCCCCCCGGCACTGCAGGAGGAAAGAGCTCCGGGGCCGATGCGGCCAGCGTCTGAGCCAGCCGTTCCGAGAAGCTGGGTACCCGCTCCTCATGCTCCGCCACGGCCTGTGGTGGCAGGCCGGCCCGTGCAGCTACCTCGCCGATCAGCTCATTATCCACCACTCGCCAACCCAGCGCCTCGGCCACCCGGCGCGCCACCTCCGATCCCCCAGCGCCGTACTGGCGCGATATGGCGATCAGCATGTTCGCGCGCTCCGAGCGGCGGCGCGGCGCTCCCGGACCTGACTGCTCATCCGCCAGGTGAGTCCGAGAGCCACCAACAAACACATCACCGCCCCCATGGCAAACGCCGTACGCACCCCCAAGTGTTCGGCAATCCAGCCCGCTTGAAACGAGCCGAACGGGGCGAGACCCAGCACGATGAATGAGTAGAACCCCATGACCCTCCCCCGGAGCTCATCGGGCGCTTCGGACTGGAGCATGGTGTTCGCTGCAATCCCGTTCAGCGCCATCAGACAGCCGGCGAGCGTAAAGAGGGCGAGCGCGGACCAGAACTGCGGTGCCTGGGACGCCGCCAGGAGCACCAGCCCGAAGAGAGTTGACGAGGCCAGCACCAGGCTGGAACGGCGGACCCGGTGGCCGAAGCCGGCCAGGAAGAAGGCCGCGAGTGCCGCGCCTACTCCGATGGATGCGACCAGCGCCGCATAGCCGCTCGCGCCGATCCGCAGCTCGTCGCGTGCGAACACCGGCATCAGCGGAAGAAACGGATACCCGAAGACGCTGAAGGTGGCGATCAGGATGACCAGCGCGCGGGGCCACCGGTTACCAAACACGAATGCGAAGCCCTCCCTGAGAGCGCTGGCTACCGACTCGGACCGTGGTTCCGGTGCGACACCCGGATCCATCCGCACCAGACTGGTAATGACCGCGAGATAACTGGCGGCATTGGCGAAGAAACAGGCGGCCAGGCCAACGCTCGCGATCAGGCCGGCAGCGAGGGCCGGCCCAATGACCCGGGCCAGGTTGAACGCACTCGAGTTCAGCGCGATGGCATTCATCAGGTCCTGCCGCTCGACGATCTCCGCCAAGAAAGATTGGCGGGTCGGTACCTCGAAGGCGCTGAGAAGCCCGGAGAAGATGGCCAAGCCCATCACCCAGTGTACCGTCACCAGATGCGTCGCCGTCAGCAGGGCCAGGGTGAGCGCCTCGGCCAGCATCAGGCTCTGCAAAATCAGGATGAAGCGTCGCTTGTTGACCCGGTCGGCAACGACCCCACCGTAGAGGGTGAACAGCAGAATTGGCAGCGAGCCCAGTGCAGTCACCAGCCCGACGGCAAAGGCGGAATTGGTGAGCTGAAGAACGAGCCACCCCTGCGCCACCACCTGCATCCAGGTTCCGCACAAGGAGGTGAACTGCCCGATGATGAACAGCCGGAAGTTGCGATGCCGGAACGCCGCAAAGATCGAGGCCAGCGAGGCTGCTACCATCACCTATACCCGTGTACCGGCAGCACCACCGGCTGTAGCGGTGACATCATGACTCACGTGCGAGAATGGAGGCTGGGTCCAGCGAACAGGTTGATCATTCCGCTTTACTACGGTATCCATAAGATAGGGTAGGTAGCCCCCGGGTAATAGAACGCCGCACCGGAACCGGCATGCGCTTCACGACGTACTCCAAGTACCACCCCGAAATGGCGGACGCCATCAACCTTCAGGGGTTGCTGGATCAGCTCAGCGACTTCCTGTTGCAATCGGGGTTCGCAGGAAATTCCCCCTCATTCTGGCATGATGAGATGGGAGAAGGCGAGCGGTCGCTCGACGCGCTCCGCCAAGCGATTCTCCAGGCACTGATCGACTCAGGTCAGCTCACGCCGGACATGCTCAAGGTGCTCAGGGGTGAATCAACAGGCGATGAGGCGCGAGATCGTGAGATAGAGGCCGAGCTAGGTCAGCTGCTGGATCGGATCATCCAGCGCCTGATGGAGGACGGTTACCTCAACATCAGTCAGGCGCCTCAGGTGCCGCAGGGCTATCAGAGTATGTTCGGACCGGGCGGCCAGGCTCATTCAGCAGCCCAGCAGGTCCAGTTCAACTTGACCGAGAAGGGGATCGACTTTCTAGGCTATAAGACGCTCAAGAATCTGCTGGGGAGCGTTGGGAAGTCGAGCTTTGGGGCCCACGATACGCCCTACTTGGCCACCGGGGTGGAAGCCGAAGGGGTGAGCAAACCGTACGAGTTTGGCGACGTGCTCAATCTGGACGTGCCCGCTACCCTGACCAACGCGATCGCCCGGGAAGGGCTCGGCGTCCCCCTAAATATCGAATATGGTGACCTGATGGTCAGCCAATCGGAGTATCGATCTTCGGCTGCCACCGTCCTGATGCTCGACTGCTCCCACTCCATGATCCTGTACGGCGAAGACCGATTCACGCCCGCGAAGAAGGTGGCCCTGGCGCTCACCCATTTGATTCGAACCCAGTACCCAGGAGATAGTCTTCGAGTCGTGCTGTTTCACGACTCTGCCGAGGAAATTCCCTTGAGCGCCCTGGCAACGGCTCAAGTCGGCCCCTATCACACCAACACCGCCGAGGGCTTGAAACTATCGCGCCGCATTCTTCAGGGTCAGAAGAAGGACATGCGCCAGATTATCATGATCACCGACGGAAAGCCCTCGGCCCTCACCATGCCCGATGGGCGGATCTACGTGAACTCCATGGGACTGGATCCCCAAATACTTCAGGCTACCTACCGCGAGGTGGCAAACTGCCGGCGCACCGGGATCATGATCAACACCTTCATGCTGGCGCGAGACCGGAGTCTGGTCGAGTTCGTCAAACAGGTAGCCTCGATCTGTAAGGGAAAAGCATACTTCACCAATACCATGACGCTGGGCCAATTTATTCTGATGGATTTCATGAAACGAAAGACCCGCCGGGTCTCCTAGCCTCCCGCCGTTCGCTTTCATGCGCCTTTCCCTTCCCATCATCTCGATCATCGGTTTGCTCAGCTGTCATCAACGGGGCGAGCCGGCAGCGGATCCGGGAAATCCTGCCCCGGTTGTGAGACCCGCCGCCGGTCCCGCCGTACCCTCTCCGCAGAGGCAGCCGAACGACGGGGTCGGCGGAGCGCCAACGAGCAGCCTGTATCCGGCGCGGGCTACCGATGCTCCGCTGATCCGGGTCCAGGAAGCGTTGATGGTGGATAGCCTCTTGGGTCATCGGGTGCGGGTAGCCGGTCACTGCACCGCGGTGGGCGAAGGTGCGCGGGCCGGGTCCTGGACCCTGGCGGATGACAAAGCCTCAATCGAGGTGCGTGGCCTGGTTCCTGCCTCGTGTACCACTCGGTCAGATACCCTGACCATCTTCGCCCAAATCGAGCCCACGAAAACGGGCAGTCAGGAGCGGCTGCTGCTCCGACTGCCCGATTGAGCTGATCCCGAGCTATTTCTGACGCGGTCCGCCCACCACGCGTTTGACCGTCTGCCCGGCGGGAATCGTCGTGGATGGCCCTTCCAGTTCGTTGATTATTGCAAGCTGCTCGATCGGTAACGAGGAAGGATACTGGGCGTTGAACTGCTCAAGAGTCATGCTGCGGTTCAGCTTCACCAGCTCAACCTTGGCCGGCTGGACGTTGAGCTTCGATGGATCCTGGAGGGCGCCGAAGCTCCGGATGGTGTTCGAGAATACATTTTCATAACTCGAAAATTTGCCGGCGGGCGTGTACGCGAGAAGCCCGAACGTCGTTCCGTTGAATCCGATAAACGACACCAGCCCCTGGATAGTGCCCTGCTCCGTCTGGGCCTGGAAGTAACTCGAGGCGGCAGGATTTCCGTTGATGCTCGAGGTGGAGCTCTGACCCGCCTGAATACCCTGCTGCGACAGGAACTGCTGGGCGGCCTGGGTCGGCGAGGCGTTTCCGGCGAGCCCAAGCTGAACGATTGCGTCCTGGTTGGGGCTCATGCCGACAACGGCCTGCGCAGTATTCTGGGTCTGCCACCCCTCTGGAAACGTGAGCTGGAAACGCATCTGCGGGTGATAAAAGTGGCTGCCCTCGAAATAGCCTTGCCTCGGATCCTCTCCGTACACCATGCCTTGAACGTGCTGGAGATACTGTTCGCGGTTGGTCTGACCTTTACTCGGATCGACCTTGAGCGTATCGAGCATGCTCTCGATGTGCTTGATCCGATTGCCTGGGTTGGGGTGGGTGGCCAGCCACTCCGGAAGCTTCCCGCCACCACTGCTCTGGCTGATCCGATCTAGGGTTTCGAATACCTTGGTCATTTCCCGCACGTCGTAGTGCTGATTGAGGGCGTATCGGAAGCCGGCTTGGTCAGCCTGATTCTCCGCGTCCCGGCTGTACTTGAGGAAGAGTATGCTCAGGCCTGCGCTGGCAAGCTGCCCGAAACGGGCGATGTCAGACGACAGAATGCTCCCGATTCCCAACCCCAGTTGTGCCAGTTGCGCCTTACTTATCTGCTGCACTGAATGCCGGTTGGTGACGTGGCCGATCTCATGTCCCACCACGGTGGCCAGCTCCGCCTCATCGTTGATCGAGGTCATCAGGCCCCGGGTCACATAGATGAAGCCGCCGGGGAGGGCGAAGGCGTTAACCGAAGCATCATCGACCACGTGAAATTCCCAGGGGAGATTCGGCCGCTCCGATGCGGCGGCCATGCGCTTGCCCAACTGTGCTACATAGGCCTGCGCCGCGGCGTCCTTGTACAACCCAATCGATTGGGCCACCTCTTTGGAGGCCTCCTGGCCCATTTGGATTTCTTGTGATTCCGAGACGAGTGAGAGTTCGCTCTTGCCAGTCACTGGATTTCGCGCGCAGCTACCGGCGGATCCCACCAAGAGAGTGGGAACAAGAAGAGATATGGTGGTCAGACGACGAGTCATTGGGAGCATCCTTGCTCGGGTTCTCAGTCGGTTGTTTCCGATCCGACCTTCGCTGACGCAGCAACTGCAAGAACTGTACACCGATCAGGGAGCTTAGGCTGTGATCCGCATCGCCCGTAAGTCGAGCCCACTGCCCGGCCTCCATGTTAGGCCCTTCGCATGAGTTAGGGCAATGGAGAAAACCTGACGCCACCCGGAAGCTCCTCGAGGAGAACTCGACGGCCGTTTAGAATCCGACTCCCAGGCAGCTCCGCAAGTCCCTCTCGTGTGACTTAGATCACGTCTCTAGCGCGACGGCCGGATTCGCCGCATCATGAACATTCTCTTAGCTTCACTCTCAACTGCGGAACCCATCGTTCTCAATTCATGGAGTGCACCATGCTACCACGATCGGGCGCGGCGCTCCTTCTCCTCACAGCGGTGGTGGGCTGTGCCGGCGCGACCACCATGCGTGTGGCCCAGGATGACAGTGACTCGGATTCGGGTGTCAGCCTAGCTCCGGCACCTACACGAGCCCCCGACTCATCCGCGACAGACTCCCTCACGACCGATTCCATCACGACAAGCTCCGCTGGACAACCCTCTCCCGCGAGGGACCAAGCTTCAACCAGCCAAGGCTACGCCGGTTACGGGAACCCAGACGGAAACCAGAGTGCTCTCGAGATCCGGCGCATTGGCCAGTGGACCCGGACCGGTATCGGTGAATCCCGTCGCCTGGTCATACGCGATGCCAATACCTGGGCTGCGTTTTGGTCGGAGCTCGCCGTTGGTGATAGACCCGCTGTGGATTTTACCCGGGACGTCGTTGTGGCGGTTGCCGCCGGTCAGCGACCCACCGGCGGCTATGAGATCGTGATCAATAACGTCAGCGTGCGGGCGGGGGACCTCAGCGTGGAGGTGCTGGAGACCACACCGGGGCCGAACTGCATGACCTCAGCCGCCCTGACCCAACCAGTGGATGTGGTTGTTGTACCTGCAGTTAACGTGAGAGGTTGGAGCTTCATCGAGAAGAAGGACATCCGTGGTTGCCGGTAGCCGGCCTAATTCGATGCGGGGCCCGAACATGCGGGCCCCAGCGAAATGGAGTGACAACGCCACCTGGACCACCTGCCATAAGTGATTGATTTGATTTAGCTTAACGAGGCTTGACTTGCTCCCCGAAGGGCTCGTAATTCACGGCAGGACCTGCCTCCGAGGTCCGCCTCACGCCTGTCCGTGGGCCCAGAGCTTCCGGGGAATAGAAGAACACGTCGATGTCGAATATCAGCCGCACAGTAACTTCAGCTGTCGCTCCCGCCAGTAGCGCCCAAGACTTTGCCGAGACCGAAGGGTCAGGGATTCCAGATACGGAGCCGGCCGCACCGGTGGCCCGGAGAGTCCCCCATCGTGAGACAGTCCATGGCGACGCCCGCGTCGATGAGTATTTCTGGCTGAGAGACCGGAACGACCCCGAGGTGATCTCCTATCTCGAGGCCGAAAACAGGTACGCCGCCAGGACAATGCGGCATACCGAGCATCTGCAGGAGCAGCTTTATCTCGAGATGCGATCCCGAATCAAGGAAACCGACCTGTCTGTACCGGAGCCCCTCGACCAGTACACTTATTACAACCGCACGCAGGCAGGACGTCAGTACCCGATCCTTTGCCGCAGAGCCATCAAGGACGGCCCGGAAGAAGTCCTTCTGGATCAGAACTGCTTAGCCGCCAATCATCAGTATTTCCGGCTGGGAACCAGCGCAGTGAGCCCGGACCATCGTTTCCTCGCCTATTCGGTGGATACCTCCGGCTCCGAACAGTTCGTCCTCTTCATCAAGGATCTGACGACTGGGGAAATACTGAATGACTACATCCCCAATACATCTCCCAGTGTGGCATGGGCCAACGATTCGCGGACGCTGTTTTACGCCGCGCTGGACGATAGCCGTCGTCCGTGCCGGCTGTATCGGCACGTGGCCGGTACCAGTGCCGACGACGACATTGAGGTGTATTTCGAGCCGGATGGCTCCTTCTACATGGAGGTCAGCCGCACCAGGAGCCGGCGCTACCTCTTTCTCGATCTCTCCAGCCACTCCACGTCCGAGGTCCGGTTTGTCAGTGCGGATGCTCCTGAGGAGCCGTTCCGGGTAATCCAGCCAAGGGAGGTGGGGGTCGAGTACTCGGTAAGCCATCACGGCGATTACTTCTTCATTACCACGAACGATGGGGCTTCCAACTTTCGGCTGGTCCAGGCACCGGTGCTGACCCCGACCAAGCAACACTGGACTCCGGTTTTGCCTTACCGACCTGAGGTCAAGCTGGATGGAACCGATGCGTTCTCCAGGCATCTGGTGGTCTACGAGCGGAAGGCGGGGCTGCGGCGGATTCGGGTCCTGGACATCGAGACGGGCAAGGATTACCTCATTGCCTTTCCCGAGCCCGTCTATACCGTCTGGCCGCATCAAAATCCCGAGTTCGATACCACGACTCTGCGCTTCACGTACTCCTCGCTGCTGACACCCAGCTCAGTGATCGAATACGACATGGTCGGTCAGACCTGGATGGTTCGGAAGCAGACGGAAGTGCTCGGCGGGTACGACCCTTCGAAGTATCGTAGCGAGCGCCGCTTTGCTGCGACGGCTGATGGTGCCCTGGTTCCGATTTCCCTGGTCTATCGCCTGCCGTTCCAGCCGGACGGGACTCGACCGGTACTGCTGAACGGGTATGGGGCGTACGGCCTGAGCTATGAGCCGGTGTTCTCGGTCAATAACCTGACTCTACTCGACCGGGGTGTGGTGGTGGCTATCGCCCACGTGCGCGGCGGGGAGGAGATGGGGCGAGACTGGTACGAAGGCGGTCGGCGGCTCAACAAGCACCGGAGCTTCACTGATTTCATTGCCGCGGCCGAGCATCTCGTGGCTGCGGGGTACACTGCCCCGGAACGGTTGATCATCAGCGGGGGCAGCGCCGGTGGACTGTTGATGGGTGCGGTGGCGAATATGCGGCCCGAGCTGTTCTGCGCCGTGCTGGCGGAGGTTCCCTTCGTGGACGTGGTCAGTACCATGCTGGACGCCTCGCTCCCACTCACCGTTATCGAATACGATGAATGGGGCAATCCCTGTGACCCAGCGGTGTATGCCTATATGAGGTCGTACTCACCATACGACAACGTGGGGACCAAGTCCTATCCCCATATGCTGGTCACGGCCGGGCTCAATGACCCTCGAGTGGCCTATTGGGAACCTGCCAAGTGGACTGCAAAGCTGCGAGCAATGAAAGTGGGGGAGTCTCGGCTGCTGCTCCGGACCAATATGGGTGCGGGACACGGGGGGGCGTCGGGTCGCTACGATCTGCTGCGCGAGACAGCCTTCAAGTTTGCCTTCGTTCTGGATGTGTTGCAGCTGAACGGCAGCGGCGCGCGCCATCCCCTGCCTTCATAGTAGGTCCGGCAATTCACCACAGGGGAGAGCGGGGCCAGCGCCGAGCCAGGACCGTATCCACCCCTAGCGTTCGACCGGCTGCGCCGATGAGTAGCGCAATCGAAATCAGGGTGAAAGCGGCGTCGTTGCTCGACGGATTCCAGAGCCAGGCACCCTTCGCCAACATGTAGTTGACCACCAAAAGCAGGGCCCCGACTGCTGCCAGACGGGTACAAAGACCAAGCACCAGCAGCAATCCCACCAACGACTCTCCCCAGCCGACAACCGAGGCAAACAGCATCGCGTTCGGGAGCACTACCGCGCGGATGAATTCCTGATAGAACCGGTGCCCTTGCACCAGCCCAACCTCCTCTAGAAAACGAACCAGATGGGGCGTGAAGTCCTGCCGCAGCTTTGGTACACCGGCAACCAGGAAGATCGCGCCGAGGTATACCCGCAGCAGCACCAGCGCCGCACGGGCCAGAATGCCTTGGAGAATCTCGCCGGGCAGCCTCATGGTACCTCGTCTGGTGAGCCGGTGGAGAGGGGAAAAGTTAGGTACATCACCGCGGCCGCGGCGCGACCTGCCACATTTTTGGGAGTCTCACATGACATGGAGGAAGAATGAGAGTATTCCAGATCATGACTCCTGACCCGGCATGTTGCATTCCCCAGAGCACGGCAAGGGAGGCAGCCACGCTGATGAAGGACCAGGACTGCGGATCCGTGCCGGTAGTCGAGAACCGGTCCAGCCGGAAGCTGGTCGGGACGGTCACGGATCGGGATCTGGCGATCCGAGGCCTGGCGGCTGGCAAAGGCCCGGATACGCCGGTGGGAGACCTGATGACCTACGAACCGATCAGCTGTGGACCCCAGGACGAGGTCGAAGTCGTCCGCGAGGTTATGGTAGCTCAGCAGGTGCGGCGAGTGCCCGTCGTGGATGAGAATGGAGCTGTTGTCGGAATCGTAGCGCAGGCGGATCTGGCTCTCGAAGAGGGAGCAGCGAGTGATCAGGAGCTCGGTCGAATCGTAGAAGCCATTTCGGATCCGCGAAGTGACTTGACCGAATAGAAGCGGCACGGCTCTTCGTGAGAGCGGTGGGATGCGAGATTCTGCCGCTCTCCGCCGATTCATCAAGCATCGACCTAGCCGTTGACAGTCCGCATTCCCGCCTCGTGATAGCGTTCGCCCGCCGCAACGCCCTTCGGGGCGGCGTCCTCGATCTCTTCCAGGTCGGCTGGCGTGAGCGCGACATCGAGGGCGCCTATGTTCTCCTCCAGGTACCGGCGCTGCTTGGTCCCCGGAATTGGCACGATATCGCTTCCCTGTACCAGGAGCCAGGCCAGCACGAGCTGGGCTGGGGTGCACTTCTTGCGCCGGGCGAGGTCTTCGACGCGCTGTACCAAGTCCAGATTCTTCTGAAAATTCTCGTTCTGGAACCGGGGGGAATTCCTGCGATAGTCATCAGGCGGCAGATCTTCGAAGCTGCGGAACCGGCCCGTCAGAAAACCCCGCCCTAGCGGGCTGTATGCCACAAAACCAATTCCAAGCTCACGACACAAGGGGAGGATCTCGTCTTCTGGATCCCGGGTCCATAGGGAGTACTCGGTCTGGAGTGCAGTGATCGGATACTCGGCGTTGGCCCGTCGTATCGTTTGAGGCGCAGCCTCCGAGAGGCCCAGGTGACGGACCTTTCCCTCCCGTACCAGATCGGCCATGGTACCGACGGTCTCCTCGATGGGAACCGATCGATCGACTCGGTGTTGATAGTAGAGGTCGATGTACTCGACCCCAAGCCGCTGAAGGGAGCTGTCGCATGACTTGCGAACGTATTCCGGCCGGCCATTCACTCCCAGGAAGCTGCCGTCTTCGCCCCGCTGGTTTCCGAATTTCGTCGCGAGCACCGCTTCATTACGCCGGCCCTTGATCGCCTTACCCACCAGCCGCTCGTTGGTGAACGGGCCGTACATATCGGCGGTATCGAGGAAATCAATACCCAGATCCAGCGCACGATGAATCGTAGCGATCGATTCCGCGTCATCGCGTCCCGAGTAAAACTCGGACATCCCCATGCAACCGAGTCCGAGAGCGCTGACCCGAAGGCGATCCTGCCCCAGTGTACGGCTTTCCATCCCGCACCTCCGTATACTTGATGAAGACGGCGAGGAGCTTGCTCCCCGCAACGAACGAATACCCGATCGCCGACTTGAGGCAATAGCAATGGACAGCACCGGCCGGTTGAAACGCATCTGCGTCTTCTGCGGCACCAACCCAGGAGCTCGGCAGGAATATGGGGCGGCGGCCCGGGAGCTCGGCCGCATCCTGGCACAGGAGGACATCGAGCTGGTCTACGGGGGGGCAAGCGTGGGGATCATGGGCGAGCTGGCCGATTCGGTCCACGAGCACGGCGGGCAAGTCACCGGAATCATTCCCCAACAGTTGATGCAACGAGAAGCGGCCCATACCGGGATCCACAACCTG
>DASSED010000103.1:0-6035 GCA_035695405.1 Gemmatimonadales bacterium | reverse complement strand
ATCTATCTCGCTCAGGCGTCCGGCTGCCGGGTCGCTGGGAATTCGATTCAGGGCCGGGGAACGATGCAGGGACTTTCGGGGAACGCTATCCACTCCTGGAACTCCACCGATCTCACCATCGCGAACAACCAGATCAGCGGTCATCGTGACGGCATCTACCTGGAATTCACCGGTCGCTCTCACATCAGCGGTAACCGAAGCAGCGGCAATCTGCGTTATGGCCTTCACTTCATGTTTTCCCACGCTTGCCAATACGCCGGTAACATCTTCAGCCGCAACGGCAGCGGCGTCGCCGTCATGTTCAGCGATTCGGTCCTGATGCGGGAGAACCGCTTCGAGCGGAACTGGGGATCCGCAGCCTATGGGTTGCTGCTCAAGGAGCTGCGGGACAGCCGGATCGAGCGGAACCAGTTTACCGGCAATACGGTGGGTCTGTGGACCGAGGGAACCAGCAGAGTGAGCATCAGCGGGAATGAATTCTTAAGCAACGGTTGGGCACTCCGGGTGCTGGGAGATGCGACCGACAACCGGTTCCGGCGAAACCGCTTCGTCGGCAACTCCTTCGACCTCGGTACTGCGCCGGGCTCGAACAGCAATCTCTTTGAGAACAATTATTGGGACCACTACCAGGGCTACGACCTCGATCGTGACGGCTACGGCGATGTCCCGTTCCAACCGGTGCGGCTCTTTTCCTTATTCATTCAGGAGAATGAGCCCGCCCTGATCCTGCTCCACAGCTTCTTCATCGACCTCCTCGATCTGGCGGAGCGGGTCATGCCAGCTCTGACCCCGGTGACCATGATGGACCGGCACCCGCTGATGCGGTGGCACTCATGACTGAATCGCACGCCCAACCCGCTCGAGCGCTGGTGCTGCCGCGCCAGGTCGTACGTGTGGTGGAGGTTTCGAAGCGATTTCGCCGGGTGATCGCACTCGACCATGTCAGCTTCGGAGTAAGGGCCGGCCGTGTTACCGCTGTACTGGGCCCAAACGCGGCCGGCAAATCCACCATCATCAAGGCGATGCTGGGGCTGGTCCGGCCCGATAGCGGCCAGATCACGATAGAAGACGCGGTGGTGAACGGAGCGCCGGAGTATCGTTCGCGGCTGGGGTACATGCCCCAGGCGGCCTGCTTCCCCGTCAATCTGACGGCTCGCGAAGTGATGACCATGTTGCAGGACATTCGCGCGGGATCGGCGACCGACCTCGAGCTCTTCGATGAGCTCAAGCTTACCCCCGAGCTCGACCAGCCGGTGCGGACCCTGTCCGGTGGTACTCGGCAGAAGCTCAACGCCGCCGTGGCCTTTCTCTTCCGGCCTTCGTTATTGATACTCGACGAGCCCACCGCCGGGCTCGACCCCGTCGCAAGTGCGGTGCTGAAGCGGAAGATTCTCCGGGCCCGAGACGAAAACGCCTCCATTGTTCTCACCTCACATGTTCTGGCCGAGGTGGACGAGCTGGCGGAGGACATCGTGTTTCTGCTGGAGGGAAGAGTCGCCTTTGCCGGATCAGTTCTGGAGCTTAAACGCAGCACCGGGCAGGAGCGACTGCAGTCAGCGGTCGAGCGGCTGATGATGGGACGAGCGTCATGAGTGTGGCGATCAAGGTCTTGAAGCATGAGATCAACGACTTGCGCCGGAGCCGGTGGGTGCTGGGTTATGGGCTCCTGCTGCTGCTCCTGACCGACGCCTTGCTCCGATTCGGCGGTGGAGGGCCTCGAGCGGTTGTGAGTCTGCTCAACGTCGTGCTGATCTTCGTTCCTCTGGTCAGCCTTATCCTGGGAACAATGTATCTCTACGGTGCCCGGGAGTTCATCGAGCTGCTGCTGGCTCAGCCGGTCCAACGCGGGGCGCTGTTTCTGGGATTGTATGGTGGTCTCGCGCTTCCGCTGGTCTGCGCGTTTGTAGTCGGGGTCGGTCTGCCGTTCGTCTGGAGTGGCGGAGGAGAGGGCGAGGTCGGGGGACCGCTCGCGATCCTTTTCCTCACCGGCATACTTCTCACACTGGCATTCACTGCGCTGGCGTTTCTGATCTCACTCCTGCTCGAGGACCGAGCCAAGGGACTGGGCGTGGCGATTTTGTTCTGGCTGTCGGCGACCGCCCTGTACGATGCATTCCTCGTGCTCGTGATCACGCTGTTTGCGGACTACCCGTTGGAGCGCCCACTCATCGGTCTCATCCTGCTCAATCCCATCGACCTCGGCCGAGTCCTCCTGCTGCTGAGACTCGATACGGCGGCGCTTATGGGTTACACCGGCGCCGTGTTCGAGCGGTTCTTCGGGAGCCTGGTGGGCTTTGCCGTAGCCGGAGGAGCCTTGCTGGCGTGGACAGCCCTACCGCTCGGGTTGGGGTTCGCTCGCTTTCGCGCTAAGGACTTCTGACCTCCCCGCGGCCGGCGTGACCTACTCGTAACCAGAGATGGGTCGCAAAAATGAGGGCGGCCAAGCCTTCCCCGACTCGGCCGGCCCACGCCATGGCGAGCATCCCCACAGCCTGGCCGATTCCAGCGGCGTACACTCCACCATTGAGCAGCAGCATCGCTATCCATACGGGTGCCGACCGTCCTCGATTGAAGCCCACACGAAATCGAGGCAGGATCCAGTATGCCACCCCAAGGGCGAGCTGAACCATCCAACCGATCAGCAATAGTTCGGCGTGCAGGAGACGAAAGCGAAGCATGTCGCCCGGGAGGTGCAAGACGGGCGTCGCCAGCATGATGGCACCCAGGGAAAAGCCCGCGCCGAGATTGAGCAGCGCAGCCCGCAGACACCAGACAATCAGGCGTGGCACCTTCAGCGCTCCTTGATCCGGGGCCAGATCAGGACCACGAAGATCCACCCGGCGCCCAGCTGCAGTATGGCGGAGGCCGCTGCGACCGAATCAGCGCCATATCCCAGCCCTCGAGCCGGCTCGCCTACGGCCCGGAGCAGCAAACCGAGGTTGAGCAGGCCATAACAACTCCAGCCGAGCCAGGGCTTGCCTTGCGGCATCTCGCGGGAACGACGAGGAAACATCCACAACGCCACGCCGAAGATCAGCTGAGTGAGCCACCCCACCACCAGGAGATGGAGGTACGTGGGCCATAGGATGGGCCCCAGTTTCGGTGAGGTCAGCTGAAGCACCCCGACCGCCAAAGAAAGGGCGAGGTATATCGCGGCCGTGCGGATGAACCAGCGGGTCAATGAGGGCAAGCTGGGCTTCCTGAACCAAGTGACTGCTTCTTGACGCTGAAAGTACCGGCCTGTAAGGTCACCAATCCAACCCGCTCTTCCAGACCGTTGACAACCGCCACTGGGTTAGGAGGTACCATGAGCAGGGAAGCCATTGACCAGATCCGCCAAGAGATCGATGCCGCCTGGCTCAGGAGCGACGCCGACGGTATCACTCGGTATCTGTCTGAAGACGCGGTGCTGATGCCGCCACATACCGGGAAACAGTTGGGCCGGCAGCAGATCAATGACTGGCTCTCCGGGCTCTTTGAACACTTTACCATGACCGAGCTGGCGATGCCGGAGCGAGAGCTCACCATATCCGGCGACCTGGCGGTCGAGCGCAGCGTCTATGAGTGGACGCTGACACCGCGGGACGGGAGCGAGCCGATCCATGACCAGGCCAACTGGATCGGGATCTGGCGGCAATCTGCTGGCGGTGAGTGGAGTGAAGTCTGCGGGATCTGGAACAGCACACTGCCCGCACCCGCCCCGGCACAGCCCGCGGCGCGGTAGACCCTCAGCCATCGTTCCAGCGCAGAAACGCCTTGGCGGGCGCATATTAGGGTGTAGACCTACACGGGGTAGAACGATGGAGGGGCGCGGCCTTGCAGTTCGGCTGATCACCATATCCCGGGAATACGGCGCAGGGGGCAGCGAGCTGGGCGTGCTCCTGGGTCAGACCCTGGGTTGGCCGGTCCTCGATCACGAGCTGGTGCAGAAGCTGGCTGCCCGGCTCAGTTGTGAGGAAGGCGAGGTGAAGGCGATGGCCGAGCATGCGCCGAGCTTTTTCGAGCGACTGGCGTCGATCGGCATGGTGACTGCTCCGGAGGCACGGGTGCACTCGCCTCCGTGGGCTACGGATCCGGACTGCGTGGCCGCCGCGGCGCGCGAGGTGCTGCTCGAGGCGGCTCAGCGACCGCCGCTCATCGTGGTAGGGCACGGCGGCAACTGTCTGTTCCGGGACCGGCCCGACGTGCTTCGAGTCCGGGTCACCGCTCCCTTCGAGGTGCGAGTTGAGCGAATAGCCCGCCGGACCGGAGCCGCGCGGTCGCAGGCTGTGGCCGAGGTGAAGCGGCGTGACGCCGACCGCCACCAGTACCTCCAGCGGTATTACCGCAGCGATGTCAACAACCCCTGCGAGTACGATATCCAAATCAACACCGGGACCGTCCCGCTCGACGCAGCCGCCCGGCTGGTCCTCAGCGTTGTCCTGAGGGAGGACGTCCTGTCGTAGTGGCTACTCCGCTCGAACATCACGATACGTGACCACCCCCGCCTCCTCTCCTACTGCCGAGGAGCGCTCCCAGCCAGTCCTTTCCCCGGCGGAAGAAGCGGCCGCCTTTGTGGCCCGCTACCGCTGGGTGATCCTGCTGGGCCTGATCACCGCGGCGATCATGGAAGTGCTGGACACCACCATCATCAATGTGGCGTTGCCTCAGATGGCCGGGAACCTGGGCGCGACCCAGCAGGAGATCAGCTGGGTGAGCACCGGCTATATCCTGTCCAACGTGGTCGTCCTCCCGATGACGGCATTCTTCACCGAACGGATCGGCCGGCAGCGGTACCTCACGGTCTCGATATTCATCTTCATCGTCGCATCGTTCTTCTGCGGCACGTCGCACTCGCTCACCGAACTGGTCATCTGGCGCATCCTGCAGGGTGCCGGCGGGGCGGCGCTGCTCTCCACCGCGCAGGCTACCTTGCGCCAGATCTTTCCCCGGGAGCAGCAGGGTCTGGTGCAGGCGATCTTCCTGCTCGGCGTCATCGTGGCACCTACCCTGGGTCCTACGCTCGGTGGCTGGATCACGGACAATTACACCTGGAGCTGGTGCTTCTTCATCAACGTGCCGATAGGCATTGCATCGGCGTTCCTGGTGAGCACGTTCCTCAAGGATCCGCCGGGACAGGAGCGGCGCCGGGGCGACGTGGACTGGCTGGGCATCGGCCTGCTGACGGCCGGCATCGGGTCACTGCAGTACGTGCTGGAGGAGGGAAATGCCAACGATTGGTTTTCCGACCGGTGGATTCTCCGCTTGGCGGTGGTGGCCGGTGGGTGCCTGGTAGGTCTGGTGTGGTGGGAGCTGTCATCTCGCAACAAACATCCTGTGGTGAACTTCCGGGTGCTGGTGAACCGGGAGCTGGCGTCATCCATCTTTCTGTTCGTGGCGCTGGGGTTCGGATTATACGGCGGCGTGTTCATCTTCCCGCTCTTCACCCAGACGGTGCTGCACTTCACCCCGACGGAGACCGGCCTCGCACTCATGCCGGGGGGGATCGCGACGGCGGTGACCGCGCTGATCTGCGGATTTCTGCTGAATGGCGCACGTCCCGTGGTCGATGCCCGAGTGCTGATCGCTATCGGCGTGGCCCTCTTTCTGGTCGCGATGTGGGATCTGGGGCATCTCACCACCAATGCCGGGGAGGGGGACGTGCGGCTGGCGTTGATCATCCGGGGGGCGGGTCTGGGATTCCTGTTCACGCCGATCAACAACGTCGCCTACGGCAGCCTCAAGCCCAGCGAAGCGCAGCAGGCATCGGGGCTGATCAACCTCTCCCGCCAGCTCGGCGGCTCGTTCGGCATCGCCATTCTGGCGACCTACCTGACGGTGCACACCCAGTATCACCGGGTTGATCTGCTGACCAATGAGTATGCCGGGAATCCGCTGGTGGAGGAACGGCTCAGGCTGCTCACAGCCAACCTGGCTGCCCACGGCTATGGTCCGGACGCCGCGCATCGGGGAGCCCTGGCACTCCTGGACCAGCAGACGATGCGGCAGGCTTCGATGCTGAGTTACAACGATGCGTGGATGCTCTTGCTGATCAC
>DASSED010000102.1:0-6557 GCA_035695405.1 Gemmatimonadales bacterium | reverse complement strand
CACCCAGCGCCTTGGCCGCGCTGCTGTTGGCGGCTGCCACGCTGAGATCGTAGGGCACGATGATGCGCTGCAAGCTGGCGACATCGGCCAGGAACTGGCCGATCTGATCATACTTGCCGATGACCGACATGTTGTACTTGTAGGTGTCGAAGGGAGCCGGACCCGGCTCGACCGGCAGCGGCACCACCTGAGACAACGTGACCCCACGGATCTTGCTCCGGGTGGAGATGTCGTCCAGCAGGTTGGGTACCTCGTTCCGCTCGGGAACCAGACGGCGCAGCAACGTCAGGCTGCCGCGGTAGCTTTCCAGGCGTTTGCGCACGTCGGCCACGGTGCCCCGAGCCAGCTCCTTCTTGGCGCTGTCGGTGGCAGCCTCCAGCGCCACGATGGAATCGCGGATCGCGACCACCCGGGCATTGCGAGCCTTGAGGCCATGCAGCCCCACGACTTGAATGACGGCGCCGGTGTAGCCGATGTATCCCACCATGGCCGCGAGGCCAAGCATGAGCAGCGGGGTGGTCTTTTCGCTCGAGAGTGCCATGGCTATCTCACCTCACCGACTGGCTGAAGGGCGCCGTGCGTATGTAGGCCGAGTCTGCCTGGGTATAGGTCGCCCGGATGCTGAAGGCGGTGACTGGGCGATCCTTCTCGACAATGGTCTGAGCCGAAACCGGCGTCACGCTATCGATCCAGGGCGACGCCTCCAGCTGGCGCAGGAACCTGGTATACGCCTGAATGTCGATGGTACGGCCGTTGAGCTGGAAAGCGAGCGCCGGGCGCTTGGGCACACTGTCGGTGGTGGAGTCGGTCTTGGCTTGCGGCGCCGGCGCGTTGGGACTGGCTCCCACCGGACCCATGTCGACCAGCCAGGTGTAGGCCGGCAGCGCCTTGGTGACCTCATCGAGCAGATGGGGCCAGATGTAGCGGTCGCCGTCGACGCTCCGGATCACCGTGATCTGAGCCAGCAGGGAGTCCCGGATCTTCTCCTGCCGCCGCTTGTCGGCCAGGAAGGCTTTGAACCGGCGATTCTCGCTCCGCGCCTGCTCCAGCCGCGGCTCGAGGCTGAACAGCTGGCGCACGGTGTTCAGGTACACCAACCCGAGAAAGCCGACCACGACGACCCAGGCGCCCACGGAAGCCATGAGCAGCGGGTCTTTCACCTTGGTGCTCAGGTCGCGGAAGCTGTCCAAAACCCCTTTGAGGGGGTTGTTGCCGACGCGCTTGCGCTTCTGGCCGGGTCGAAGATTGACGGTGATCATCGGATGACGGATCCCTGAGTCGGGGTCAGGCTGCTGAACGGAGCGCGAGACCGATCGGGAGCATCAGCAGGGGGGCTACCTCATCCACCTGCATGGCGTCGAACACTCCCTGAGCCACCTGCAGCTTCTCGATCGGATTGGCCAGCTGAACCGGGATCTGGAGCCGGTCTCCCAGGGCTCGGCTGAGCCGCGGGATCCGGGCGCCGCCACCGGTGATGAAGATTCGCGCAATGCCGCCGGCCGAACGGCTGGACGTCTGCAGGAATGCGCCGGCGCGCTCGATGCCGACCGCGAGCTCTTCGGTCCGGGTCTGGAGGAAGGCCTCGGGGATCTCGCCCGAGCTGCTGCCCTGCAGCATCCGCTCGGCTTCCTCGGCCGACTGTCCCCGCTCGCGCTGGAGATCTTCCCGGAACCGCCGGGTGCCCACCGGGATGTCCCGGGTGAGAACCGGAATCCCGTCGTCCAGGATGTAGATGTTGGTGGTCTCGTGCCCGATATTCACCAGGGCGACCACTCCGTTCATGGCTTCGGGATAGTTGATCTCGAAGGCGTTGTGGAGCGCGAACGCGTCCACATCGATGATGCTGGGCTGAAGACCCACGTCGGCCAGCAGCGAGAGCTTGTGATCGACCAGCTCACGCTTGGCGGCGACGAGGAGCACCGTCATCTGCAGGCCTTCGCCGTCGGGATCCAGGATCTGGAAGTCGAGCTCGACATTGTCCATGTCGAATGGGACGTGCTGCTCCGCCTCCCAGCGAATGACTTCGCGGGCCTCGGCCTCCTGCATGCGATCCATGGTGATCTTCTTGACGATCACGTCGCGGCCGCCAACGGCGGTCACGACCGACTTGGTCTTCACGCCAGCGGACGCCATGAGACCCTTGATCGCCTCGGCGACGATGCCGGGATCCATGATCTCGCCCTCGACGATCGCGTCGTTGCCGATGGGCGCAAACGCCACCTTGGTCAACACCGGACCACCGGAAGCGTGGGAAATGGCGACGAGCTTGATCAGGCCGCTGCCGATGTCCAGGCCGACCGTCACCGACTTCCGCCCGAAGAGTCCCATACATGTCCGCTGTTGGAGGAAACGTCAGGATATCTCGCGCTTCAGAGGGCAACCGATGTGCCACACAAATTGCACTTTAGCAATCCTTTGCGGGGTCGCATCTTAAGCGGGAAATGGGCGATGAAGTTCACCGGCTCCGCCCCCTCGCATCTTCTCTTTCGCAAACGGTCTCTCGGGATGCAGCAGTGAACTAAATCCAACGCGGTGCAACATTTGGCAGCACGAACTGAAGTGCCGGCGAGGCCGACTCTCGGGCTCAGAAGAGCGGAACCCAGGCCCTCTCTGCGATCGGCGCGAGCCGCGGGACAACGGCCCCAGACTCCGATTCTGAAGGCGTAGTGACCAGGCGGGCCATGAGTCCCAGTGACCGGACCGCTAGCTGAGTGCCCGCGGCGTTCCGCTTGGTGCCTGTGGCTCGAATCAGGTACCAGGCAGATGTGAGCCGGGCGACCTGGCGATCGACGCTCACCCGATCGTCGAGCAGCAGCGGCCCGAGATCGAGCGGAGCACCTCCGGCCGACAGTGATTCCAGTGCTTCCGGGTCTGCGCTGGAGAGCGTCTGGTCGAGCCCCGCTTGAGCCGCCTCGAGCGCCTGAGCGGCGTACATGCTGTTGTGACCTGCCTGCCACTCGAGCCACCCAGCAAGAAAGTTGCCGCTCACCAGCACGCCGATGACTATGAGCGCAAAGAGGGCCAGAGGAAGGGCCATCCCCCGTTCATGGTGGCGAGATGGTCCAGTCACGGCTCTCATCGGCTTACGGATGACCGCCATTGTGCAGCGTCACCAGATTAGTCAATTCCTCCACCGCGGCAGCGGCTCTGCTGTAGCGCAGCTCCTCATTCACACCGCGTAGCTTGATCCCAATGCCCGCAATCGCGTTTGGATCCGAGGAGGGAGTGCCGTCTGAGTTGAGATAGCTGAGCCGGAATCCATCGGCGCCGTCCACCGGGCCGACCAAGGGCTGTATTGCCTCCGCTGAGCTCACCGACCTTAAGCCCAGCCACCACTGGCCCTCTGATTGGTAGGTCTTGAGCTCCATCAGCTCGAGAATGCGGACCGGCGTGCCGGCCGTGGCTTCGGGTGGCCCTGTGACGGCGGACGTCGTGAGGGTAATTCCCGGCCCGATTGCACCGGGACAAGAGAGGCTGGTGGTGACAGCGGTAATGCCGAGCGGGATCCAAGTGTCGGGCACGCCAGCGACCGGGTTTCCCTCGTGGAGGAGATAGACCATGTCTCTCAGGGCCTGCGGATCTCTCCATCCGGAATAGCTGCTGCGCGCGATCCGGAGCTGTCCCCCGGTTGGAGGCTGACAGAGAAAACCGATGCCCCGCGTGGCCCGATAGACCACACCGTTCGGCGTCATGCTCAGGATGTCATTTTGGTCGGCCGCACCTCCAGGCAGGGTGCTCAGGCCGCGGAGCTCGTTCCCGGAAACGAGGACGCCGGTGCGGACGTTGGACTGGAGACTGAGCTGCGCCACCTGGACCCGGGACAGTTGCTGGGTGCGGGTGACCAGCCGGTGTAGCGCCGCGATGACGATGAAGGTGAGGCCCAGGCTCACCACCATTTCCACCAGCGTGAAGCCCCGGCCCCGCGTCACGGCTCAGCACTCGATCACCGTCTCGAGACCGGCCGAACGGGCGCCTCGCACGGTGAGATAGGAGACCGTCACCCGAACCCGGCGAGCCTTGCCGGTGGGCGGCACGATCCAGGATTGGGAGATTCCATTCCCGATCACCGGACCGCCGCTGGCAAACTCGGACGCCATGCATGGAGGGTTAGTGGATTGGGCTGCGAGGCGCAGTGCTGCCAGCCGGTGGGAGGCTGCTTCCGCAGCTCGAGTCTCGATCTTTCCCTGACCGATCATGCGAGTGACCAGGGCGGAGCTTCCTGCCAGGGCGACGACACCCACACCCAACACCACGATGGCGATGAGCACTTCGATGAGCGTCAGGCCCAAGCTCGAGGTTCTTACCCATCCCGGCGGCATTCCGGGAAGATGGCCGGACGAAGTGGTTGGACTGGTACCTAATACGTGCGGATCAAATCGAATCGCGAGGGAGAACCTGCCGCTCAATGAACCGGCAGCCGCCGGAGCTTATAGAACAGGGTCCGGAGACTAATCCCGAGTAGGTTAGCGGCCTGGCGCCGGTTGCCGTTGGACGCCTGAAGGGCGCGCTGGATGGCCTCCCGCTCCACCGCTTCGACCTGGGTACGGAGATCGAGGGTGGCGGGAGCCGCACCGTTCTGAGCGCTCGAGCCCGTGGTCAGGGCAAAGTCCTTCGAGTCGAGCAGCCCGCCGGACCCCAGTACCGCAGCCCTTTCCACGGCGTTGCGCAGCTCGCGGACGTTTCCGGGCCAACCGTGATGCGTCAATGCCGTCAGGGCCGCCGGGGTGAAGCTTACCGGATGACCGAGACGCTGGGCCGCTTGCCGGGCGAAGTGGGCCAGGAGCTCGGGGATGTCCTCGGGCCGCTCGCGCAGCGGCGGGATATGGAGTCGCACCACGTTGAGCCGGTAGTACAGATCCGAACGAAATTCTTCCTTCTCCACCAATTGCTCGATGGCCCGCCCCGTGGCGGCCAGGATGCGAACATCGATCTTTCGGGCCGACCGCCCGCCGATCCGGCGAACTTCTCCATCTTCGAGCACCCGAAGCAGCTTGGCCTGCAGCGCCAGCGACAGCTCGGCGATCTCATCCAGGAGCAGGGTGCCGCCGTCGACCAGCTCGAACAGGCCGGCCTGGTCGGTGGTGGCGCCGGCGAAGGCGCCCTTGCTGTGCCCAAACAGCTCGGACTCGAGCAGCCGCTCGGGGATGGCGGCGCAGTTGATCGCGGTGAAGTTCCGGTCGCTGCGGGGACTCATCCGGTGAATGGCGCGGGCAATGATTTCTTTGCCGGTGCCGCTTTCGCCGGTGATCAGTACGCAGGTATGATGGCGAGCGACCCGTGAGGCCAGCTCGACCAGGTCCCGCATGGCCCGGCTTTGGGATACGACCAGATCGCCACTGCCGCCGATTCCCAGGCTGGACCGGAGGGTCTCGACTTCGCGGCGGAGGCGCTCGCGCTCTTCCGCCTTGCGCAGGGTCATGACCACTTCGTCCGTCTGGTAGGGTGCCTGCAGATAGTCGTAGGCGCCTTCACGCATGGCGGCCAGGGCAACATCGTCACTGCCGGCAGGGCTCAGCATGATCACGGCTGAGCTCACCCCGTCGGCCCGCAGCCGGCGCAGGAAGCCCAGGCCATCGGCACCCGGGAGCTTGACGCTGCAGAGGATCAGGTCGAAATCCTCGGAGGTCGCACGAGCGAGTGCGCGCTCGGGATCCGCTTCGGTTTCGACCGCGTAGCCGGATTCGCCGAGCAGCAGGGCGAGCGAGTGCCGGGAACCGGCGTCGTCCTCAACGATCAGCAGCCGCATCGGTCTATCCGCCATGAGTGGAGAGCATGAGCCCAGGCAACCTTCTTGGCACGCAGAAATCCACGATCTCTTGCACGATCCGGGCTGCGACGCGACGCCCTGGATAGCGTCTTCCCGGCTCTAAACCGCGCTTTGGCAGTGGAACAGCCATCGCTTCAGCAAATTCTCCGCCAGACTCGGCCTCAGCTGCAGGCGACTGCAGCATCGGCCGTCGCCGGCGGTATCGGGGGCGTGGTCCCGTAGAAGATCACGCATTGCATCGTCGTGAGCGGCACCGCCGTGGCGCGAGCCGACCAGCCGGCGTCGGTGGCGGTCACCATGGTGACGGTGACCCCCGGGCTCGGCATGTAGTTGAAGGCTCCGTTCGGAATCACGCCGCCGTAGTAGATCCGATTGTCCACCCAATAGGCCTCCTGGGTGGACGCCAGGTTGCGCAGGTCGGACTTCATCGAAGCCACGACCGCCTTCTCCTTCGTGTTGGCAAACTTCGGAATGGCGATCGCGGCCAGGATGCCGATGATCACGACCACGATCAACAGCTCGATCAGGGTAAAGCCCTGAACATTCCGTATTGTCTGCCTGCGGCCCAACGTGCTCCGGGTAGCCATGTTCTCACCCTCAGGGGTTCGCCTGGTAGGCAAAAAGGGCGGCGACCACGAAGGCACCGCCCTCTCTTGCTCAATACGCTCCAGGCTTAGTAGCAGGCCGGGGCGCCTTCAGCCTTCACAGCGGCGTTCGGCGCATTGGCCGCGACACCCACATACACACCGCAGACGTCGCTGGCAGCAGAAGTCACTGCCGGGTTGGTGGA